>DATKAT010000192.1:0-2870 GCA_035514675.1 Acidobacteriota bacterium
CATGTCCCGAGCCGCTCCTTCCAAATCCCAGGCTTCATTGATCCGATCGCTGACCTGGTGATAGTGCTCCCGATGGTACTCCTGCGGATCGACCTTCGGCGGAGTGACGTAGTCGACTCCCGGCTGAATGAACAGCGCCGGGATGCCCGCCATGGCGAAGTTCACTTGGTCGGAGCGGTAAAAGGAACCTGCTCGAGGATCCGAGTCGTCGGTCAACTCAAGGGTCCTCTCCTGCCCGTCCGGATCGGAAACGATCGTTTCCTCGGCCACCTGCTGAAGCGCGTCGCCCAACGTGTTGGAATCGACCCCGATTGCGGCGATGTCCCAGGTCAGCCCGAAGATCTGCGTCATGTCGATATTGAAGTTGGCAACCATCCGGCTTCTTTCAACGGGCGGTCGAGCCACGAACCATTTGCTCCCCAGAATCCCGCCCTCCTCGGCTCCGCAGGCGAGAAACAAAATGGATCGTCGGGGGCGTTCCGGCAAGGATGCAAAGGCGTCGGCGAGATTCAGCACGCAGGCCGTCCCGGAGGCGTTGTCCCAGGCGCCGTTGAAAATCTTGTCCGGACCTTCGACATTCTCGTCCACTCCCAGATGATCGTAATGGGCCGAGAACACGATCATCTGCTCCTTCAGCTCCGGATCGCTTCCTTCCAGCAGCCCGTACACGTTGCGCGTCTTCAGCTCCCGAATGTCGGTCTCGATCCGGGCGGAGACCCGGAAGCCGGTGTCGACGGGTTCGAAGTCGCGACGGGCGCCCGCTTCGAAAAGCGCCTCCAGCGTGGTTCCCATTTGCTGAGCGATTCGCTCGGAACTGGCTTCGTCGATCCAACCGACTAAATCGACCTGATAGCCGCTTCCTGACAGCTTCACTTCGAACTGCTCCCTGCCGCCCGTCCGCTGAACTACGCTGAAAGGATAGCCGGCCGACGGCGTCGTATGGATGACGAAGGCTCCGGCGGCGCCCAGCCGCATCGCCTGTTCGAATTTATACGTCCATCGACCGTAATAAGTTCTTCGCTCCCCCTCGAAAAGCTCCTGGCCGTCCTCAACCACGGCAGGGTCGTCGTTGAGGAACAAAAGGATCTTGCCAGCGACGTCGGCGCCCTTGAAATCGTCCCAATCATACTCCGGCGCCTGCACTCCGTATCCGACAAACAGAAGCGGCGCATCCTGAATTTCCACGACCGGCTTCTGCGCAGTCGACCAGTAGGTCAGCGTTTGTTCCGGCTGAAACTCCAGCTCCCGGCCGTCGCGACGGATTCGAAGCGAAGATCGCTCGTCGATCCTCTTCATGCCCACAATCTCGATGTCCTGCGTAAAGGAGCCCGCGATCGGCGCCAATCCCGCGGCCTCGAAGCGGCTCTGGATGTACGCCACGGCTCGCTCTTCGCCTTCGGTACCCGCCCTTCGCCCCAGCATTTCGTCGGCTGACAGCGCGGCCGCGTCCTCCAGAATAGCCTCGGGAGTGATGATTTCCAGGGCCGAGGAAGCGTGGTCTGCAGAAAACTCCGCACAGGAAGCGGACAGAATCAAAAGAAAAAAAATGGCAGGCGGGAATTTTTTCACGTGCGCGCTCCTTCGTTGAGGCAGGACTTTCGTCGCGGCTTGCTGTCTTGCAGGCGATCTTGATCCGGTGGACACGGCCAAATTATAGCGCGCACCGACAAATCAAGCTTCTCAACGCGGGAAGATGGGGGCGAAATCGCCTCCGAGCAGCGGGGCAGCCGCTCGGCCCAGCCCGCCCTGGGCCCGCATCAGGGCTGGCCTGAACCGAACGATTGCCACTTCTTGAGCACCACGCCGCGGTGGATCTCGCGCTCGATCTTTGCCAACACGGCCGGCCTCAGGCGACGAAACCGCAATTCCTTCGGCCTCTTCGCCCGTTTCAGCGCTTCACCTTCCGAACACGGAATCCAGTCCAGCAACAGGGCTGCGGAGGCCTCCGCCGGAAAACAGGCCAGCTTCCCGGAAAGTTCATCCAACGTCCTTGCAAGCGAGCTGAACCGTTCCCGCCCGCCAAGATCGTAGGCCGCCTGTTCGCCCTCGAACTGGCGCACGAACTGATTGTTTCGAGAGTAGTAGACTTCGGCAGCTCTGGGCCAGAAAAGGAAATCGCCTCCGTCGAGGGCAGTGGCAGCGGAAGCCGGATCGAAATTGTGCTCGATCCAGTTGACCGCGCGTTTAAGCTTTCGAAAGGGCGGCGCAGAACGGCCGAAAAACGCCTCTCGGGAGGAATAAATCCACTCCCGATTTCGCAGAAATCGCACTTCGCAACGCGCCAGACGCAAAACCCTCCGCTGCTCGACTTCGATGGCGCTGACGGTTTTGGACCCACCCATGCTTCGCGAAAGGACCTCCTCAGCCCGCATTTCTCACTCGCCTCCTCTTGCGGCGCCGTGTGAGAAATGCCAGCTAAAGTCCTGTGTCGGAAGTTCGTCTACAGTCGAGCGGCTCTGCATCCCGCCTGGCTGCGTTGCTCGTCGCGCACATATTCCCGATATGCTTGCTCCTCGCGCCTTGCCAGGCGGGCGCGTCGCCGCCCTTTTTGTGACGACGAACTTCTGACACAGGACACTAGCCCGCATCAGGCCAACTTGGCCAGGGCGTACGTCTCTGTCAGGAATCCCTGCACGCGCCGGAGACATTCCTCGACGCTCTCAAGGGCGGTATAGCCGTCCGGATGTCGCTCCTGCTCGATAATCAGCCATTCGGTTCCGCCCGTGGCAAAGAGCAGTTCCAGAAGCGGGCCAAAGGGAACCACTCCGTCGCCCGGCATGACGACCGACCCATCGGGAGCGTGGTCTTCCAAGTGCACGGAGCGAGCTCGACCCGGGTAAGGCTCCAACAAGGAGACGACTTCACCGCCT
>DATKAT010000193.1:0-10692 GCA_035514675.1 Acidobacteriota bacterium
GAACCTCAGAACCTCGGAACCGCGGAACGAAAAGCGCCCCCCATTCCTCCAGATGGCCGAGGCGGCGCGATTGTCGGAGCGACGCGGCCGCTTCGGGCTGGTCGATTCGTAATGGGGTGGCGCCAGTTGCGGATGCTCAGCACGCTCGTGCAAAACGGAAGCTCTTATGAGACTCCAATTGCGAATTTCCTTGAACAAAGGTGAGCCCTTTCCCGTAGGTGAGGGAAAAGGGGAGATTCAAAAATGAAGACGCTTCGCGCCATCAGATTTCTGTTCATCGGCCCGCTGGGGATGTCTCACAGCAGCTACGTCTGGCAGGAATCCTTCGAATCGACGGCGGCGGCCGGCCACGATCGACATGGAAGAAGCCGTCCGCAGTACAAGCAGGACGCCAATGCGGCCGCCAGCTTGTACACGACCGCCTCGGATTACGCTCGATTCGTAGCGGCTCGAGCCGGAAAGCGAAAGCCTGAGGCGCAAGGCCGCGTGGATGGAAGATCTGGCCATTCGAAGCGACGATCCGAAGGAAATCGATGAGGCGGCGCTTGCTCGACTGGCGGGCGAATACGGGCCGAGGCTTGTTCGCCTGCGCGAAGGGTGCCTTTACTACCAACGCCAGGGTAACAGGGAGTACCAGTTGCTGCCGTTGGACGATAGCAATTTCCTGCTGGACGGCCTCCCCACTTTTCGAATCCGATTCGCGCAGGATCCGGGCGGCGCAGCAACCAGGCTGATTGGCCTATACTTCAACGGCAACCAGGACGAGAACTTGAAGACGCGATAATCGAGAGCCTCCTGTTTCAGCGAAGGAGGCAAACCATCGCCGGCCGGCCTTCAACGAACGCCTTAATCAGGACATGGGCCCGCGTTTGAAAGCGGCCTGCTCGTCAGGCTGATCAATCACCGCAAATACGAAGCCGGCATCGACAGACTCCGATCCTCTGGGCTCGAAAAACGGGGTCCAAGATTGGGGTCGGCCCAAGAGCTGCGGCGCCGATCGCATCGAAGAAACCTTCGAGCGTGTCGAATGTGAGCCCATCGATCTCGATCACTGGCTTCACTACGGCCACACCTCGTTCGACGAACGTATTGAACTTACGCGTCCGCCGAAGGCGGATCGCATGCAGTGATTTGTTGGCCGTCTCAAGGACACCACCACCGTTCAGGCCAGGGATTCGGGCTTGCGTCAGCTCCCTCTGAACCCGAGTATCCCCATGCCGATGTCCAATTTTCAAGATCGCCGATTCGCTTCGCGTTATATCCTCTCATGCACCAGAAATCCGACCTTATTTCGAACCCCACCGGAAGCTCGCTCTTTGAATACGAACGCAGATAACCCTTCAAATCACTGGAGAAAATACCAATGGAATGATTTGGGTAATCCACGAACCGGAGCACTATTTCAGGCTGCCTATATTGGTTGGTGGATCCCTTGTCCACCCAGGTCATTAAGAATGTTCTGCTCGATTTCTGGTCGATAAAGACATTCCAGACCACGAAAATTGAGAACACGTACATCAAAAAAACGACTGGAGTCGCGAAAGTCTTTCGCTCGGCAGCTCGGTAGCCCTTGGTTATGAACAACGCCATTAGGAAACCGCCCAGCCAAATAACAACGATGAACCACCCGAGCCGGAAATAGAACATGGCTAGGTGTAGCAGAAGCACCAGAAGAAAAATCTTCAAGAGCTCCACTGTGATGTTCTTAGCCATAAAAACTCAATACGGCCAACGCGCTGGCGTTCACCTGCGCGCCGCGAAGCGGCGTGTCAGTTGCAACGCCTCGTTATAAGGCCCGCCCCATTTCTCTACGCCTTCCATTCTAAGGGTACGGTATCCACAGCACACCGGCGTCGTAGTCCACTGTCCAGACGAAGCGGGAAAGAATGTCAGAGCCTATTCCCACCAGAATCGGATCTGGCAGCGTGGGGTCTATGCCGGTCTGATCCACTTTCTTTGCGCTGCGCACTCGAAATAACAGGTTACCTATCTGTAAGCTCTTGATCGCAACTCCCGTCAGACCCCGCCTCAATCCGAGCTCGCCTGCGAGAGTTGGGTTGAGGACAGTACGGCTTTTGCCCGTATTGAGCTGAATCAAGACCGGTCGACCCTCAATCGTCCCTCGCACGAGTATCAGGTTTGGATGACGATCCGAGCGGACCAGTGACACCTGTCGGAAGTCCATGGTCCTTCTAACGAAAAGGATTGTATCCGGAGTGCGGGGATCAACGGCGGCAAAAGGACTCCGACTCTCTCCCCGCCGCGCCCTGGCGGGCGCTCGGGAGATTCGTTTTCGGCGCAAACCCCGCCCTCGCGCCCGACGGCGCTCGAACGGGGCTAAATCCTAGCGGCCCTGACGGGCCGCATCCCAAAGGACGACGAAGCAGCTCGGGAACGACCAAACCCCGTCCGAGCCGCAGGCGAGGGCGGGGTCAGACGCCCCCTCACAGCGACAAGGGTCCGCCAGGACCCGGCGCAGGCTGGCTCCGCTTCCGCCTCCAGGACCCGAGTTTGAGGCTCCGTCACCAAGTTGATGCAATATGCGGGTTAGCCTTTCGGCGAAACGCACTTTACAGTCGCATTTATTGACCCGAAGACGGTGGCACGGATGCGCAAGGATGTGTTAGACGAACTGTAGATTGCAGCGCTTAAAAGCGTCAATTTCGAATTTTCTTGAACAAAGGCGAGCCGTTTCCCGTAGATTAAGGGACAAGGGGGAATGCCAAAATGAAGACGCTTCGCGCTATCAGATTTCTGTTCATCGGCCCGCTGATCGTTCTGATGCTATTGGCCATCAACGTCATGACCTCGCCGGGTCACTGGTGGGTCCAATGGCCGGCGCTCGGCATCGGGATCGCCTGGGTGATCAGCTTCGTTCGGGTCATCGTTGCGATCGTCACGCTCGGCGGGATTGCCGCGCTGCTGGCTTACCTGCACCAGTCGACCGCATCACCGTAGCCCTCCCCCGGTCGACGTCAAACCGGCCGAAGATCGGACGCTCTCCCAGCGGCAGAGTCGTGTCGACAAGAAAGCCGCCCACGAAGCTCGACCTTTCGCCAAAGTTCTCCGCTTCGATCTGGTGACACACCGCACACGAGACGCCGTCGGCTGCAAGTCTGTCCATGGCGCTCTGGCCCTGACCGATCGGCAGATGGGCGAAGACGGACCCGGAATAACCGGCGCGGTTGGCTTCAAAGCGAGCCATCGGCATGGGCAGGCGGCGCATTCGTTCTCGATCGCCTCCGCGGCCAGAGGGTGGTCGATCGCCTCTCGGCGGACGGCCGCATGCCAATATGGATCCCGGGCCGAGTTCGCCATCATCGTTGCGCGCCAATCGAAGCCGAAGGACACGTCCTGACCCGAGGCGTCAGTCAGGCCGTTGTGGCAGGCCATGCAGGCGGTGAAATCGGGCAGCGGAATGTCGAAGCCGACGCGCTCGCGAGGCGCCCCCCTGCCGTCTGAACCGTGACAGGCCGCGCAGGCCGCCCGGTAGAGCGCCTCGCCTGTCTGAAGCGGTTGCGTCATGAGGGGGCCGGACTGTGGGCTCGACGGAGATCCCGCCCCCCACATTAAAGTCCCGAGAAGCGCGGAAAGCGCCAGCGCCAGCAGAAGCGATCCGGCAATTCTGGAACCGTCCCATCCGCCGATGCGAAGAGGTCTGGCCGCAGGTTCCTCCATCATCGAGGATCGTAGCACGGCGGGTTGGCGGGGACTAGCCAGAGACTTGACCTGCCGTGCCAAGTTTCAGGTCAGTTGACTTCCCATGCTCTTCGAACGCAGAGCGTGGAACGCGGAACCCTAACCCGCACCCTGACGGGCGCTCTCAATTTTATTGGGGCGTTTCGCACCCAGCCCTGACGGACTGGGCTAAAAACGTCCGGCCTCCCGGCCTCGCTCGGGACCTGACGTGAAACTTGAACTACTATGCCAAGTTTTTCGCCCGCATGATCCAGCGCCGCTGGCGGCGCCGCTATCCAGAGAATTCAGGGTTCTGACTGCGAAGGGCGATGTCGGAGATCCTTTTTAAGTCCAGTTTTCCGCTGCCCAAAAACGGAAGCTCGGCGACGAAAATGAATCGATCCTTTCGCGGAATGCAAAGATTCGACAATCCCATCTCGCTCATTTTCTGCAGGAGCCCGGGAACCGCTTCCCGTGGGCAGGTGTGGAGCACGGCCAGCGCTTCCCCTTTGCGCGGGTCGGGCACGCCGGTGACGGCAAAGACCGGGTCCGAAACGCCGAGGGCTTTGTGCAGGGCTTCTTCGACGACGCCATGAGGGATCATCTCTCCTCCGATCTTGGAAAACCTTGAAAGCCGGCCCGTGATCTGTAGAAACCCGTCTTCGCTGAGCAGGCCGATGTCGCCGGTGACGTACCATTCGCCCCGAAAAACCTTCGCCGTCAGGTCGGGCCTGTCCAGATAGCCGCGCATGACGTTGGGGCCCTTGACCAGGATCATCCCCGGCGTTTCCGGAGGCAGAGGGTCCCAGGTCTCCGGGTGCGCGATCCGCACGGAAACTCCCGGCAGCGGCTGCCCCACAAAGCCCCGGCGGCGGCCGGGCTGGAAGTAGCCGGGGGCTCGGAAATCGGGAACGCTGACCGCAATGACCGGGGAGCATTCGGTGGTTCCGTAACCCTCTAGCGGCCGCACTCCGAAACGGTCTTCAAACTCCAGGGCGACCCTCTCCGTCAGCTTCTCCGCTCCCGTGACGACCAGGCGCAGGGATCCGAATTGCGCCGGAGTGCAGCGGCGCATGTAAAGCTGCAGGAAGGTCGGCGTCGCCAGCAGGATGGTGGCTCGATTTCGCTGGACGAGCTCTCCCACGGCCGGACCGTCCAAGGGGCTCGGATGCAGCGGCATGATCAGCCCTCGCCGCGCGGCGAACCAGAGCGCCATAAAACCGAATGAGTGAAAAAACGGAAGGATTCCCAACACTTTATCGTGCCTGGTGGCCCGAATCACCTGAGCCACCGCCTCCGAATTGGCCGCCACATTGAAATGGCTCAGCACGACTCCCTTAGGAGCACCCGTGCTGCCGCTGCTGAAGATCACGGTGGCGGGATCCTGAGGCCCGATCGGTCTTTCGGCGCCGCACCACTTTTCCAGCAGCGAAATCGGCAGCAGAATTGCGGCCAGCAGAGCGGACAGGCGGGAGACGGCGCCGATCTGCGGTTTGAGGTCCTCCAGAAACACTCGCTCCAGGTCCGTCGGAAGGGGCACCGGGAACCGTTCCAGAAACGTTCTGCTGGTTACGACGGTTTTCAGCTTGGCCTGCTCGATGGTCGACCTCAAAGCGTCTTCGCCGAGCGTGTAGTTCAGATTGACGGCCGCGCGCCCGGAGAGCGAGGCGGCAAGGTTGACGAGGGCCCCGCCGATCGACGGGGGAACGAGAATTCCGACCCGTTCGCTCGCCAGCCACCAGGGGCGGAGCTTGCGGGCCAGCAGGGCGGCCCCGGCCAGTGCTCGGATTCGGCTGACCCGGGTCCCCTGTAAATCGGAAAAGGCCGTCTTGAGAGGTCGTCGCCGAGCTTGCCGGACGAATTCGACGTGGAGCGGAGGCGTGTCCGACTCTCTTTCACTCCAGGCCAGCGAGCCCAGTTCCTGGACATGCTGTCGGATTTCGAAAGCCGGCGCGTCAGCCGGCAGCGCCGTTCCGAAAGCGACGGTTACAGTACGCGACCAGTCTCCCGGCAGCTTGAACAGGAACTTCCCCTTATCGAAGCTGAAGACGCTTCCCCACAAGCGATCCAGATAGACGGGAACGATCGCCGCCGATCTCTTCGCGGCGATGCGCTCCAGCCCTCGACGGAAGGGAAGCAATGTTCCCGTGCGAGTGATCTGGCCCTCTGCAAAGATGCAGACGATCTCGCCCTCGTCCAGATGACGCCCGGCTTCGCGCAGCGCCTTCAGGATTACGCGCGGACCCTCGGAGGAGGTGATGGGAATGGCCTTCAGCGAGGTCAGAAAAGGACGCAGCAGCGGAAACTCGAAGTAGTTCTTTTCGACGATGAACCTGACGGGTCGGTCCAGAGCCGCCATCAACATCAGACCGTCGATAAAGGAGATGTGGTTGGGAACCAGCAGAACGCCGCCCTCGGCCGGGAGGCGGGTGCGACCCAGCACTCGCAATCGATAAATCGAATGCGTCAGCAATACCAGAACCAGCCGAAGCAGGGCGTCCGGCAGCAGGCGTATGGCGGCCGCCGTGCCCGTCGCCAGCAGCAGGGATCCCGCCAGCATCACTCCCTGCGGCGTGAGTCCGAGATGAGTCAGCAGAGCGATGGCCAGCGAACCGGCGAAGATGCCGCTGAAGACGAACACATTGGTGAGCGCAATGACGGCGCCTCTGCGGTCTTCAGGCGCCCGCCATTGAATCAGGGCGTTGAGCGGAACGATGATGAAGCCGCTGGCGAATCCCAACAGGGCCATCAACGCAAGAAGCGTCGCCAGACCCGGCGAGAGCAGCCCTGTCGCCAGGGTAAACAGGCTCATCAGGATCGCTCCCATTGGGATCAGGCCGTACTCCACTTTGGAACCGGAAATCCTTCCGGCCGCGATGCTGCCGGCCGCTACGCCCAGCCCGAAGGCGGCCAGAGGGACTCCGGAAGCCGCGTCGGACAGCTGCAGAACGGACTTGCTGTACACCAGGACGTTCTGGCCCAGCATGCTGGCGATGCTCCAGTAGGCGACGGAGCCGGAAGCGGCCAGGCCTAGAATCCGCTGTCCGCGGAGGGCGCCCCAGGCGGAGCGAATCGTCTCCACGAGACGAGCCTGGCCGCGAGCAGCCGGAACGGGGCGGATCTTGAGCGCAAACCAGAGCCCTGTCAAGGAGAAAGCGCACAGCACGACTCCCACCATCCACTCGGATTCGCCTGACCAGTCCAGGAGCGCCCCCCCGAAGGCAGTGCCCAGAATAATCGCCAGAAACGTCCAGGCCTCCAGCAGTCCGTTGCCGTAGGTCAGCTTCTCGTGAGGCAGAATCTCGGGCAGGATTCCGTACTTGGCCGGGCTGAACAGGGCGCTCTGCGCACCCATCAGAGCCAGGATCAGCAGCAGCAGGGGCGTCCGCTCGGGCGAGTGAAACAGGATCCAGGCGGCGGCGAACATCAGCGCCACCTCGACCGCCTTCATCCAGACGATGATCCGGTTTTTCGGGATGCGATCCGCCAGCACGCCTGCCGGAAGCGAAAACAGCATCAACGGGATGGTCAGAACGCTGAAGGCCAATGTCGCCTGATACTGCGACAGCGTCTGAAACTCCACTTCCGAAAGGGAAGCGGCGCCCAGCGCCCGAATGGCCAGAAAGGCCACCGCCAGCTTCCAGGCGTTGTCGTTAAAGGCGCCGAAGAACTGAGCGACCAGAAGGTTTTTCAGCGACGTCGACATCTTCATCGGAAGACCCTTTCTCGAACCCGGCAAGCAGTCGATCGAAGGAGGATTCCACTCCGCTGCGATACTCGTCGACCATTCGTTCCGCCCGGGAGGGATTCGGGCAAAAGTATCCCGCAATCCGATTCAAATGGCCAACGTTCTCTCCTCGCATTCCGAGCCCGCCCCGAGGCAGCCACTGAGAAACGTTTGTTCTGCGTCGCAGGTAATCTTCCAGAAACCAGCACATTTCCCGCTCCGCGCACCACAAGGCGGAGGGGATCGGTTCGGCAAGTCCGGGGAAATACTCCAGCGGCGGCGATTCCGGCGCGGCTTCCGCGCCTCGCTCGCCGGAGGCGTCCAAGTCCCTAAAGAGGAGCCGGGCCACCCGACGGGCCATTTGGCGACATCCCGTGAACTTGCCTCCGTAGACGGTGATCCAGCCCCGTCGACGGTCGGGCTCCAGAATGTAGCGACGACTGAGGCGGATCGATCTGGACGGCGCCGGCTTGCCCAGCTTCAGGGGAAGGGGGCGGACCCCGCAGCGAATCGAAACCAGATCCGCCGGACCGATCCTCAGGCCGATATGGCGGTGCAGCTCGTCAAGCAACAGCCGAACGTCGGACGGTTCGACCCGGAAGCCGTCTTCAGGAAGGGACACGACGGTTTCCGTGGGGCCCCACAGCGAAACCGGTCCCCACGGAATAAGTGAAAAAGAGGTGTTCTCGTCGCCGCTGTCGATGATCAGAGTGTTTCGATGGCCGGGCAGCCGTTTCAGCCCGAGAAAGACGCCTTTGGCGGCCACATGGCGCCAGGAGGAGGCGACGCCCATTTTCCGATTCAGGGGGTCGGCCCATAGTCCGGCGGCGTTGACCACGCGACGGGCCCGCAGAGTGTGACGCGTTGCCGAGATCCGATCCTCGACTTCGAGTCGCCAGAGGCCTCGGGGCTCCTCGAACTCGCCTCCCATCAGCTGGCAATAATTAAAGGCCGGCGATTCATCGCGTCTGCCGGATGCGATCAGTAAGAGAACGAACCGGCAGTCGGAGGGCGCAACTGCGGCCTCCTCATAGCAAAGGGGCGCCCGAAATTGCTCCCTTCGCAGGAACGAAAATTCATGCAGTGGATCCTTGAGGCGCTTCGGCCGCATTCTGCTGCATCCGCTCATCAGCCAGTACAGCTGCAAGACCAGCCCGGCCTGCCACAGCGGATGGCCGCCATTGCGGCGGCTCAGGTAGACGAATCGCTTTGCCGACACCTGCCCGGGCAGATTCCGAATCATCTCGTCGCGACCGGCCGAAAGCGACTGGACCGCCATGAGGTCTCCAAAGCACAGATACAGCAAGCCTCCCCAGATCATCATGGCGGAGGCCTGGCTGGTCGCGCAGGCGAAGTCGCCTTTCTCGACCAGAGCGACTCGAAGGCCGCTGCGGCTCAGCTCATGAAACGCCGCGGCTCCGCTGATTCCGCCTCCGATGACGATCGCGTCAAACAGGGCGTCTTCGGCCCGGCGCATTTGCGCCGACCGCTCTGCGCGACGCCGGAAATAACGGGCCGAGAGTTCATGCTGGTTCATCGTTCGGCTCCTGTAAGAATTGGTTCCTGATGGTTCTTCCGGATCTGGTCCGCCGCCCCTAGAACCTTTTCAAATGCGTCGACGTACCGGTCCAAGAGTCGGCGGTCGGCCCTGGGAAAGGCGGGAAGCGTCACCAGCTCGCTTCTCAACCGCTGGGTGCGGGGCAGGGCGTCGGGCAAATACTGTGGAAGGCCTTCAGGCCGGTCGACGCGAGCGATGTTCTGAAACGCCCCTTCCGTAAAAAGCGGCTGCTGATGCAGCAGCGGGTAGCGCGCATGTGAAGCCTGGCATCCTTCAGCTGACAACGCGCGGACCAGCAAGGCTGCGGGCAGATCGACTTTTTCCGCCCGGGGGCGGATGACGAACTCAAAATAGGTCCTTTCCACGTGCGGCGGCGGAAGGTAGGTTTCAAAACCCAGTCGTTCCAGCTTCGAAGACAGATACTCGAGATTTTCCCGGCGTCGAAGATTGCGTCGATCCAGCTGGCGCAGTTGACATTCGGCTATGGCGGCTGAAAGCGGCGCCATCCGCGTCTTCATTCCGAAGGTCGTGCCGGCGAATCTCCTCTCCGGCCCCTCCAGCTCCAGAATCCGCATCATGTCGCCCATACAGACCGAGCGGCGAAAGATCTCTTCGTCGTCGGTCAGCAACATTCCGCCTTCGCCGGCCGGCGCCAGTTTGGAGGTCTGGAGACTGAAGACCGAGACGTCGCCCAGCGATCCGCAGGGCCGCCCCCTCCACATGGCGCCGTGAGCGTGGGAAGCGTCTTCCACGATCTTCAGACCGTGTCTGCGGGCAATCTCCAGTAGCGGAGTCATCCTGGACGGCATCCCGAACAGATGCACCACCACCATGGCCCTGGTCCGGCCGGTGATCTTGCTTTCCACGTCCGCCGGGTCCAGGCCGAGTCGCTCGGGATCCGACTCGCAGAACACTGGCAGCAGCCCGAACCAGAGCATGGGGACCACAGAGGCCCAGAAAGTTGCGGACGGGACCAGGACTTCGTCCCCCGGCTGCAGATTCAAAGCAAAGAAGGAGGCCGTCAAAGCGGCCGTCCCGTTGCAGTGGGCCAGCGCGAGACGTCGGCCAGTCCGCCGGCGGTAGGAGCGCTCGAGATCGCGGGTGACCGGATGGCAGGACAGGTCCCCGTGACTGAGAACTCTCTGGATCGCCCGGGCCTCCGCCTTGCCCAGAATCGGCCAGCGAAGAGGCGCGGAAGGATGGCTCTCGATAATCGGTCGTCCTCCGAGAATGGCAGGCTTTTGCATGGCTCAAATCCCTTCGTCGGTTTCTTTGCGGGCAGTTCGGTCCGAGACGACGGCGCCCTGCTCTGCAATCAATAACGATCCGCTCCGATTAGGTTACAGCAGCGCCCGCAAAACCGCCCGAACGGCGACGCCGGTTGAAGATCGAAGCGGCCGGGTTTCGTTCCCCCAACCTTTTTCCGGTGCGCGTTGTCTAACAGAGTTGAGCCCGCATTTCCCACACTGGCACTCATAACGGAGCCTTCGAAAAACCCGAGGACGTGTACATCCCCTTCGAGTTCGTCAAAGTCTTTCGCGTGCGCAGCGCGGGCAACACGTCGAATTGGAAGAATTTCGACTGGGAAAACTGGGAGGAGTACCTGGATTCCGAGGCGATCTGGATCCAAATGTGGGTCCAGCTGGACGATCCGGCGCAAAAGGAGGCCTATCTGGAGTTTCTCAACGCCCACGCCGAGGGGCAGAAGCGACTGGGGCGCATGCTCCGG
>DATKAT010000194.1:0-2477 GCA_035514675.1 Acidobacteriota bacterium
TTTCAAGGCCGCAATCAGACGACGATTCTGTTCGTTCAGGGGGCTGACTCCGCCGAACTTCTCGTAATGGCGCGCCACTTCCAGCAGGCGAGCGCGAGGAACGCTTCTCCCGCGCAGGACGTTTTCGAGAAAAGGAACGACTTGATCCATCCCCTCAGGGCCCCCGAAGGAAACCACCACCACGGCATCGTAGGCGTCCACGACCCTCAGTATACGACAGCCACTCTCAGAACGGTTCGATGAGGGAAACCGGTTCGCACCGCCTTGGAATTCCCTTCCGCGTCCCCGCTCGCAGTCGGCCCGATCAGACCGGCAATTCGGAAGTGCAGTGCGGGCACTTCGACGCCTTGATCGGAATCGAGCTGGCGCAGAAAGGGCAGTCCTTGTTCGTCGGCGCCGCTTGCGCCTCCTCCCGGCGCTTGAGCTGATTCATTCCCTTGACTAGAAAAAAGACAGCCATCGCCACGATTAAGAAACTCAGCACCGCATTGGCGAATTTGCCGTAGTTGAGCGTCACCGCGCCGGCCTCCTGGGCCGCCGCCAGCGTCGCATAGGGGCCGGCCGTTTCAGCTCCTTCGCGGAGTACCACAAAGAGATCCGAAAAATCCACGTCGCCCACCAGCAGACCCACAGGAGGCATCAATACATCGGAAACCATTGAACTGACGATGGCCCCAAAGGCGATCCCGATAATGATTCCAACCGCCATGTCCGCAACGTTTCCGCGTAATGCGAACTCTTTGAATTCCTTCAGCATTCCGTCCTCCCTTTCGTTTCGCGTTCTACGTTCCGCGCTTTGCGTGTCGCGTCCGGAGATCGAAAATCTGCCGAGCTGAAGAGTGGCGCCTCCGCAGTTGTTCGTGAGGGGGCGCGACTCAGTATTCAGCTCCTGCTTTTCTTAATCCAACACGCCCAGAACGCAGAGCGCGGAATGAAGAACGCATTCACCCCTTCAGAAAATCCCTCAAAATCATTTCGTGATCGAAAACCAATTGTGAAAATGGAATCTCCTCCAAGACGACAACTCTCGCTTCCGCCGCATCCGAGGCCGCCTTCGGCTCGCCCTCCGCATCACCGACAAAGACCACGGAAGCGGTGTGGAAGCGCGGATCTCGGTCAGGCGAAGAGTAAACTCCAAGGAGCCTCGCCAGGCTCACCCGTAACGAAATTTCTTCGGCCATTTCACGCGCCGCCGCCATTTCGACTGATTCGCCCACATCAACGAATCCGCCGGGCAGCGCCCAGCCCGCGGGAGGGTTCTTTCGTTCGATCAGGACGATTCCGGCAAACTGGTTCTTGCGCCAGATCCGGACGATCACGTCGACGGTCAACAGAGGAGTCTCGATCACCTCTCGGATTGTATCCCGGAACGATGCAAAGTGCCGCAGAGGTGGGCGCCGGCTTCCAGCCGGCGATTCGACGGCTTGTCACGGTTTGCGGGTCCGTTGTACCATCCCCGGGCGATGCAGGATTATCACGCGGAGAAGCTCCTGGCTGCGGAGGCGAGCCTGGAGTTCATTCAGGATGGGATGACGGTGGGTCTGGGTTCCGGGAGCACGGCCGCCTGCATGATCGGCCTGCTGGCCGGACGGGTCCGGGACGGCCTGAAGATCGAAGGCGTGCCAACCTCGAATCGAACCCTTTACCTGGCCCGCGAGGGCGGAATCCCTCTGACCGATTTCGATCGGGTCCGCCGCCTCGACGTCGCCATCGACGGGGCCGACGAGTTCGATCCCGAGTTGAATCTCATCAAAGGCGGGGGCGGAGCGCTTCTGCGGGAAAAGATCGTCGCTTCCGCCGCCGACCTTTTCGTCGTCATCGCCGACTCCCGCAAACAGGTCAAGCGGCTGGGAGCATTTCCGCTTCCGGTCGAAGTGATTCCATTCGGCTGGCAGTTGACGGCGACGCGTTTAAACGAACTCGGCGCCGAACCGACCTTGCGCTACGACGCCGTCAATCGCCCGCTTCGAACCGCAGGCGGCAATTACATCCTTGACTGCGGCTTCACGGCGATTTCAAGTCCGAAGGAACTCGCGGAGCGATTGGACCGGATTGTCGGGGTGGTCGAACACGGGCTCTTTGTCGGCTATGCTGATATCGTATTGATGGGGCGGGGAGAAGAAGTGTCAACTTTTCGCCGGAATGCGCCGTCCCCGAGATTAGGAGCAGATGTTTAAGCGGCAAACTACAGGATCGACCGTCTGCCGCGTCTGCGCCAGGCTGGTGGGCGTCAACGACGAGACCTGCTTCAATTGCGGCGCGAAGAATCCGGCTCTGTGGGGATACGCGCCCATCCTGCGCCGCCTCGGTTACAATCTCGGATTCGTCACCATCGTCATCTACGGCTGCGTCGCGCTTTACCTGGCGACCTTGCTGTACGATCCGGGCGGGATCCGCATGGGAGGCCTCTTTTCCCTGTTCGCCCCCAGCATTGAAAGCCTGTTCGTCTTCGGCGCCAGCGGCGCGTACCCGGTCTT
>DATKAT010000195.1:0-7649 GCA_035514675.1 Acidobacteriota bacterium
ACTCGCTCCTCCTGGAACAGGATGTCGCCCCCCTCGATACGGGGAGACTGTCGGGTTACGGCCACTTCGATCGCATCCAGAGGGTTCATAGAAGATACCGACCAGTCGCTGCCGGCGACGACAACGGCGCCTGCCGCGAAAACGGAACGGATGGGATAGAGCCAGCGGGAGCGCTCCGGACCGAGGAAGGGAACCGTCAACTCCTCAATGTAATTGTCCGGATACGCCCACAGAGGCTGGAAGTTGGCGATCACGCCCAGGTCCATGAATCGCGGAATGTCGGCGGGATCGATCAGCTGAAGATGTGAAACATGGTGGCGCAGATTTCCTTTCCCGCCCGCTTGCCAGGAAACCTCGACAGCGTTTAGGGACATCCTGACGGCCCGATCTCCAATGGCGTGAAAGTGGATTTGAAAGCCCCGGTCCGACAGTTCCTTCGTAAAGAGATTGAGCATCTCGGGTGACAGATTGGGTTCTCCCCGCCAGTCACCGTGGTGCAAGTATGGCTCCAGCAAGGCTGCGGTTTGAGCTTCGATGACGCCGTCGACGAAGATCTTGGCCGCAGTCGCCCTCAGGCGCTCGCTTTGAAATCGCCGACGCCCCTCTTCCATCTCGTCAAATTGCGCGACGCCCCCCTCCGGCGAGACGCTTTGAGCGGCCACGACTCGCGCGGTCAGCCGGCCTTCACGCCGAAGCCGATCGTAAGCGCGCAAGATGTCAGGAGAGGCGGCTGCATCCTGCATCGAGGTGATTCCGAACCGGTTGGCCATATCAAGACTGCGGGCGATGCCATCCTGATAATCTTGTATCGAAGGCGGGGGGATGACGTCGGCGACCAAATACATGGCGGACTCTCGCAAGGTTCCCGTCGGTTCGCCGCTATCCGCGTCCCTTTCGATCCGACCGTTCGGAGGGTCCGGCGAAGAGGCGTCGACGCCCGCCATTTGCAGCGCCCTGGAATTGACCCATGCCGAATGTCCGTCAGCCGCCCGCAGGTACACGGGACGATCCGGGACCAGCCGGTCCAACGTCTCCTTTCGGGGATTCGCCTGCGGGAAAAGCGGCAGGTCCCAACCGCCGCCAAGAATCCACTCTTCATCCGGATTGGTCCGGGCGTACGTTTCTATCGCTTCGAGAACCGCGGCCGCCGTTTCCAAACCATCCAGAATGCACTGGACCTGTCGAAGGCCGCCCGTTGCAGGATGTACGTGAGCATCGTGAAATCCGGGGAGCGCCATCTTTCCTTCGAGGCTCAAGCGCCGGGTCTCCGGGCCGCGGAATCTCTCCGCTCCGCCGCCGGAACCAACATAGGCGATCATCCCGTCGCGAATCGCCAACGCCTCGGCGCTGCTGCGGGCGGCGTCCATTGTGTAGACCAGTCCGCCTTCCATGATCCAGTCCGCCGGCTCCACTCGGCCCTGCGGAGACAGCATCCACAGCCCGAGAAGGCTAGGAATCAGAATCAGAACTTGAAAACGCGACCTAAAGTTCAAAATTCAAGCACCCAGCACACAGCACCAACGTCCAGCCACTCTGCTATCATACTGTTTTGCCCGGTTTGCTCCACAATTCGAAGGAGAATTTCTATGTCCAAACTCATTCGTGTGCTAGTGCTTTTTTGTTTGGGCGCATGGATTTTTCTTGCGTGCTCCTCGGATCCCGCTCCCGAAGACGTCTCAGATGCCGAGTCTGCAGACGTTGCCGCCAAGGCTCCCGAATTCGAAAGGGAGCCAGAACGAGAAGAACCGCTGCGCGAGGAAGCCACGCCCGTCGAAGCCAGGGCCGCGGAAGCGGAAAAAGCCGCCGCCGAGGCTGCCGATGCCCCGAAGGAGCCCGAAATGAAGGAAGCAGATGCCCCACGACCCGCCGCCGTCACAGATGAACCCCAACGCGCCCTGCTGAATCCCGCGCTGGCGACCCGGACGGCGCCGGACCAGTTTCAAGTTCGCTTCGAAACGACCCGGGGCGACTTTACGTTGGAGATTCGACGAGAGTGGGCCCCCAAAGGCGCGGATCGATTCTACAACTTGGTCGAGATCGGCTATTTCGATGACGTGGCGTTCTTCCGCGTCATCGACGGATTCGTCGCGCAGTTCGGATTGAGCGGCAATCCGCAGACCAACGCGGCCTGGAGAGAAGCCAGAATCGCCGACGATCCGGTTCGCTCTTCCAACGAGCGAGGAACGGTGGTCTTCGCCACTTCCGGACCGGATTCGAGAACCACCCAGCTTTTCATCAACCTGGTGGACAATCCGCGCCTGGACGACATGGGATTTTCCCCGTTTGCCCGCGTCATTGAAGGGATGGATGTGGTCGATTCACTGTATTCCGGTTACGGCGAAGGGGCTCCGCGGGGGCGCGGCCCTTCGCAGGGTGAGATTCATGCCCGGGGCAATGAATACCTGAAATCCCAATTTCCAAGCCTTGACTTTGTAAAAACCGCGCGAGTGATCAAATGAAGAGATTCGCCTTTTCTTTCGTAGAACTCTCCAAGGCTTGAGATTTTCTTCTAAAGGAGCAGAAATGAGGAAGTGGATCTGGATATTGCTGATCGTCTTCGCGGCATCGATCGGGTTGACTGCGGGCCAGCAGGTCGAAGTGCAGGAGGCGACGCTGTCCAACGGGATGAAATTCCTGATGGTTCCCCGTCACGAGGCCCCGACCGTGTCGGCCGGTTGGGTGGCGCGGGTGGGTTCGGTCAACGAACGCCCCGGGATCACCGGGATTGCGCACCTGTTTGAGCACATGATGTTCAAGGGCACCAGGACGATCGGCATCAACGACTACGAAGAAGGCGCCGAAATCCAGGCAAGTCAGGACGCAGTGCGGGCCGAGATGGAGAAAGAGTACAGCAAGCTTCGCGAAATGCTCCGGAAGGGCGAGATTGCGGGCAACATCTACAGTCCTGAAAACATGACTCCCCGCCTCAGAGAGCTTCGGGCCGAACTGGAAGCGCTGTTTGCGAAGGAGCGGGAGGTGATCGTCAAGGACGAGCTGGATCACATCTACACTCGCGAAGGGGCTTCCGGCATGAACGCCGGGACGACGCCCGACCAGACCGTTTACTTCATTACGGTTCCCTCCAATAAACTGGAGCTCTGGTTCTGGCTCGAATCGGACCGCCTGCTCAATCCCGTATTCCGTGAATTCTATTCGGAGCGGGACGTTGTTCGCGAAGAACGCAGGCTGCGAGTGGAATCGACGCCCACCGGGCGGCTCGACGAGCAGTTCGACGCGCTCTTCTGGAACGCTTCGCCCTACGGATGGCCGGTGATCGGCTGGCCCTCCGACGTCGAATCGATCACTCGCCGGCAGGCTGAGGAGTTCTTCGGCGTTTATTACGCGCCCAATAACATCACCGCCGCCCTGGTCGGCGATTTCGATCCGGAGGAAGCGGTGCGTCTGGCCGAAAGGTATTTCGGGCGCATTCCACGGGGAGAGATCGATCCGCCCGAAGTGGTGACTCAGGAAATCGAACAGTTGGCCGAAAAACGGCTGCTGGGGGAGGCCGACACCAATCCCCGCGTCACGATTCGTTTTCAGGCGGTTCCCTTCAATCACGAGGACATGTTCGCCCTGGATCTGCTGGCCGACATTCTGAGCGGCCGCACTGGACGCCTCTACCGGTCGCTGGTCGAAGAAAAGCAGCTCGCCGTCGGCCAGCCGTCTGCCGGAATGCAAAGCTTGAGATACGAGGGGTTCTTTCAGGTCGGGGCGGAAGTCAAGGAAGGGGCGGACCCGCTGCAGCTGGAAGCCGGACTGATGAGAGAGATCGAGAAACTGCAGGAGGATCTCGTCCCGGAGCGAGAGCTGCAGAAGGTCAAGAATCAGGCCATGGCAAACTCGTTTCGACGATTGCAGAGCAATTTCTTCTTGCTCCTGCAGCTGCTGATTTACGATTCCTCCGACGACTGGACCTACCTGAATGAGTCGCCCGAAAAGGTCCAGGCGGTGACGGCCGAAGAGGTTCGGGAGGCGGCCCGCAGGTACCTGAAGCCTGAGAAGAAGAATGTCGCCGTCTACCTGCGACGGGAAGGAGCCGCCCCGATGGATCCCGCTCTTTCGGGGCTGCCGCCCGAGGTGCGCGCTTCCGTACAGCAGCAGATTACGCAAATCGAGGAATCCACTGACTTGGAGAGCCTGCAGCAGGCGCTAGTGCAGACCCAGCAGATGGCCGGGCAGGCCCCTGAAGAATTTCGGCCGGCGTTAGAGTATGTTCAGCGGAAGATTCAGGAGCGGATCGCAGCTCTCGAAGCCGAACAGTCGCCGGAAACGGGTCCGGCGCCTCCCCAAAACCAGGAGCAAGACCGATGAGACGCCTTTCATTCACACTGTGCTGGTTTCTCTTGATCCTGCCGCTTTCGGCCGAGGAACGCATTCCCGACCGGCCTGAGCGGCTGGAATTTCCCGAGCTTCAATATGAGGTTCCAGACCGCGATCAGTTCCGCGCCGTGCTGGACAATGGCGTTGCCCTGTATGCCGCAGAGGACAGACTCCTCCCGCTGGTCGCCATTCAGGTCTTTTTCAAGGGAGGCGCGTATCTGGAACCGCAAGGCATGGAAGGGCTGGCCTCCCTGACCGGCACGGTGTGGCGCACCGGCGGCGCCGGCGACCTGACGGCCGAGGAATTCGACGAGGAGCTGGATTTTCTGGCGGCCAACCTGTCCACCGGCATCGGCGGCGTCACCGGAAGCGTCAGTCTCAATCTGCTCTCAAAGGACCTGGAACGGGGCCTGCAGTTGCTGATGGACGTTTTGTTGCGCCCCCGCTTTCAGGAAAGCCGCCTGGAGACGGCCCGCACCAACCTGCTGTCCGAGATGAGACAGCGCAACGACAGCACGGCCGGCATCGAAAGTCGGGAATGGAACCGACTCATCTACGGCGACGACTACTGGATCAATCGTCACTCCACGCAGGCTTCGGTTCGCTCCATTGACCGGGACGACCTGGTCCGGTTTCAACAGCGGCTGATCGATCCGGCTTCCATGGTCGTCGCCGCCGCCGGAGACTTTCATAGGGATGAACTGATCGAGCTGCTCAATGAGACGATTGGACGACTGGAAACGCGGAGCGAGCCCATCCCGCCCGCCCCGCAGCCCAGCCACCGGTCAGAGCCTGGAGTCTATCTGGTCGATAAGCCGGACGTGAATCAGGGACGCGTCAGCATCGGCCATCTGGGCGCCATGCGGCCGCTGGAAGACGAATTCGACATCCGGGTCGCCAATGACATTCTGGGCGGCAGCGGATTCACTTCGCGGATCACTTCCCGGGTCCGCTCCGACGAGGGACTCGCTTATACGGCAGGCTCCGCCTTCGGCATCGGACAGGAATACCCGGGAACCTTTCGCAGCCTGTTTCAATCCAGATCCGAAGCCTGCGCCCGCGCTGCGGAATTGACCGTCGAATTGATCCGGGGCATGCATGCCGACGGCGTCACAGACGAAGAGCTGCGGACCAGCAAGAACTCTCAGATCGAAACGCTTCCCAACAACTTTCAGACCATGATTCAGACCGTATCGCTCTTCGCCAGGGACGAGCTGGCCGGACGGCCTCCCGATTACTGGGCCGCCTTCCGCGACAACGTTCGCGCGGTTTCCGTCGAAAGCGCCCACCAGGCCTTCCGGCGCCACATCAACCCGGAGCGACTCGTGATACTGGTGGTTGGCAACATCGAGGAAATTCTGGGCGGAGACCCCGACCATCCCGACTCCCGGTTCGAAAACCTCGGCGCCCTCCATCGCATCCCCCTGCGGGATCCCATGACGTTGGAGCCGATGGAGTAGTCCGTTTCCCGGCGCCTTGCTTTGCTGTACACTGGCGGCGAATCGAGAAGTCTCAAAGCTGTCAAGGAGTTCATGCCCATGCCTCAGGAAATCGAGCATCAGGAAGACCGGCGGCGATTCATCCTTGCTCTGGACGGCGATCCGGCCGCGCTCGAATACGACCGGATCGATGAGCGTAGAGTCGACTTCAAAAGCACCTATGTTCCGAAAGAAGAACGGCGCCGGGGAATCGGAGGCAGGCTCGTTCGACGAGGACTGGAATGGGCCCGCCGCAACGATCTAAAAGTCATCCCCTCCTGCCCTTTCGTCAAGTCCTTCGTGGACGACCATCCCGAGTTCAAAGACGTCGTCGATTAGGCTGATTTCGTTCTGCGTTCTGCGTTCGGAGTTCTTGTCAAGTCCTGATTAAAAGTTGACACTTTCGGGTTCTGCCTTCGCCGTTCTTCGTTGCGAGGCGGTGAGAATCGGACAGTGATTCGAAAGGAGCTTCCGAAGCGGCGCCCCTGCGGGCAAGACCTTTCCGGGTTGGCAGAACCGGATTAATTTTGTAATAAGATAGTTTCGTTCAGCCCGGATTTTGCACGCGGGTCCGTCGCTATCCGGCGCCGCAGCAGGATCTGGGTGCAAGATCCAAGTTAGGGATGTCCGCCGATGTGCTGAAGGCGCAAGGGGAGGTTGATCGAAGCGCCGGGAGAATCCATTCATGAACGACACCATCGCGGCTGCCATACCGATGGCCCTTTCCGTAATCGGCGGCCTCGGCATCTTCATGCTGGGCATGAAGCACATGTCCGAGGGGATGCAGGCGGTCGCGGGCGGGTCGTTGCGCCGGTTGATCAGCCTGGTGACCGACCATCGCTTGACGGCCACCGGAGCGGGCATTGTGGTGACCGTCCTGGTGCAATCTTCGACGGTGACCACTGTGATCGTGCTGGGACTGGTCAACGCCGGTCACATGCAACTGCATCAAGCCATCGGGGTCATCCTGGGCGCCAACATCGGCACCACGATCACCGGGTGGATTCTGGTGCTGAAAATCGGCAAATACGGACTCCCCATCCTGGGGGCGGCAGCGCTCATCTACCTGTTCGTCCGCCGGGACAGGCTGCGCTTCATCGCCATGGCGATTATGGGCTTGGGGATGATTTTCTTCGGGCTGGAGTTGATGAAGGACGGCTTTTCGCCCATGAGGGACATACCGGCTTTCATGGACGCCTTTGCGTGGTTTCAGGCTGACACATACTGGGGCGTTCTCAAGTGCGTGCTGGTTGGATGCATCCTGACCTTTCTGGTGCAGAGCAGCAGCGCGACGCTGGGCATCACCATCGGACTTGCCGCCACTGGCGTGATTCCATTTCCCACGGCGGCCGCCCTCGTACTGGGAGAAAACATCGGAACCACCACGACGGTGCTTCTCGCCTCAGTGGGGGCCAACACCAACACCAAGCGCGCGGGGCTGGCCCACGTGCTGTTCAACGTGTTCGGCGTGTTTTGGGTTACTCTCGTGTTCCCCTGGTACATCCGGCTCGTCTCCAGCGTCGTGGAGTCCGTTCACGGGGCCGATCCTATGCTGGCGCGTCTTTCCGATTTCGCCGATCCCCTGGAGTTCGGCGTCGTTGTTACGGCCGCCATCGCCTCCACCCACACCGGCTTCAACGTGATCAACACGCTGCTGTTTCTGCCCTTTCTGGGCCCGTATGCGCGGCTCTTGTTCCGGCTGATTCCGGAGCGCAGAGGCAAAGAGGTGCGGCGCTTGAGCAGCCTGGACGCCCGAGTCGTCTCTGCGCCGGTGCTGGGTGTGGAGCAGAGTCGGGGCGAAGTGGTGCAGATGGGACGCGGCGTGGTCAAGATGATCGAGTGGATCCG
>DATKAT010000196.1:0-6550 GCA_035514675.1 Acidobacteriota bacterium
CAGGAGGCATGGGCGACGCTTCCGCAAACGGAGGCGATCCCGGAAGCCGAACGGGCTTGCCTCCGACATCCGGCGTTAAGCCAGATCGGCTTCCGGCAGAGTGCTACCCGACCCTACTCCCCAGCACCAAGCACTGAGCACTGAGCACTGAGCACTGAGCACCAAGCACCAAGCACCAAGCACCAAGCACCAAGCACCAAGCACCAAGCACCAAGCACCCAGCACGCCGAACGCTATCCGAACAAAACGCCGCTAAAATAGATTCTGACGATGCAGGAAGATAAGAAACTCGCCTCGGAACAATCGTCGGTCGTGGCATCACGTCTTCGTTCGGCTGCGAAATGGCTCGCGGCCTTGCTGATCGGCGGCGCAGTCTGCCTTGCACTGGCGGCTCTGTGGTTTTTTGCCGCGACTCAAAGGCCGCACCAGGGTTTCGACGACGAGAAGCTGTTGATCATCGTTCGCGGAAGCAGCGTCGAGGGCATCGCCCGTCAGCTGGAACGGGAGGGGGTCGTGGCGTCCGCATTCCTCTTTCGCCTGCACGCCCGTCTGGTGGCGCCCGGCCGTCCGCTGCAGGCCGGCCAGTACAAATTTGATTCGCCGCTTTCTATCGCCGAGGTGACGGAGAAGCTGCGGAGCGGAGACGTCTATTTTCATCAAATCACGGTTCCGGAAGGGCGCGACCAGCGGGAGATTGCCGAGATTTTCGTTCGAGCGGGCTTCGGGACCGCGGAGGAGTGGGAGGGGGCGACGGAAGATCCGACGCTGATCCGCGATCTGGATCCGCAGGCCACGGATCTGGAGGGGTATCTGTTCCCGGAGACCTACTTTCTGACCTACGACAGCCGGCCTGAGGAGATCGTCGAGTCGATGGTGGGCAGATTTCGCCGGATCTGGACCTCGGAGCGGCGGCAGCGGGCTTCCGAATTGGGGCTTTCGGTCCGGGAAGCGGTGACGCTTGCGTCGCTGATCGAAAAGGAGACGGGGCTGGCACCTGAACGGAGGCTGGTTTCCTCGGTCTTTCACAATCGACTGCGCCGCGGCATGCTGCTGCAATGCGACCCCACGGTCGTTTATGCGGTCAAACGCGTTCAGGAGTTCGACGGTACGATCCGCCGCAGCCACCTGCAGATGGATTCCCCATACAACACCTACCTGTATCCCGGCCTGCCCCCGGGACCGATCGCCAATCCCGGCGAGGCCTCCATCGAGGCCGCCCTGTTTCCGGCGACTTCCGATTATCTGTTCTTCGTTTCTCGAAACGACGGCAGCCACCACTTTTCCGTCGATTATGCGGCGCACGACACCGCGGTTCGCAGGTACCAGCGCAATCGCTGAAGCCCGAAGGCCGTCGTCTTCGCGGGCTGCGCGAGGGG
Source organism: Acidobacteriota bacterium (assembly GCA_035514675.1). GTDB lineage: Bacteria > Acidobacteriota > UBA6911 > RPQK01 > JAPXNP01 > DATKAT01. Next base: position 1,377 of record DATKAT010000196.1, read on the forward strand.
GCCGGATTGGGGTAAACTCTTAGGGATGACGCTTCGACTCGCCGGTACTTTCTGGCTGCTCAGCCTGTGCCTGAATGTGGTCGGCCTGGCCCAGAATCGATACATCCCTCCGCCCCTGCGCGTGTTCATTCCGTTCGAGGCGGCCTGGGGCATGATGCAGGAAGTCCTGCAGGAGCGGGAACTCCCGATCGCGCTCGAAAACCGCGGGCAGGGATATATCGTCTCCGAGTATCGAGAGTTCATATCGGGACCTCTGACGGACAGTCATATACGAAAGATCGGCGAATACCAACGGCTTCCCGATGGAAGCTATCTCCGCGTCCAATACCAGTATGAAATTCTGATCGAGCTGATTTCGGAAAGGGATACGATCGTGACGGCCAACGCCAACATCATGGCTCTGACCAGAAGCTTTCTGGGAGAGCAGAAGTGGGTGGAAGTGCAATCCAACGGATCGCTGGAAGAAGGCCTCCTGACCGAATTCGGAAAGAAGCTCTTTGGGGAGGCGTTCCGGTTGGACCAGCCGAGAAGAGGGTTCTGGCAGCGGGATCCGACATATCTGCCCGACATGTCCGAAAGGATTCCCCGCATCGCCGGTCCCGAAAGGCCATGATTCCCCAGTCGGTCGTCATTCTCGATCAGGCGCTGCGTTTGTCGCTCTGGACATTCATCGCGGCCTTTCTCATTCTCCTTTTGTTCGCTTCCTGGAGAATCCGAAAAATGAGGCGGCGGATGGCAGATGTCCTGGAAACCGAGGCGCCCGACTCGCCGCTGCCGCAACGCTTCCGAGTCAACGAGTGGAGGACGCTCGGCAAGGCGTTGGCCGCCTCCGGCGTCATCGCCGCGCTGACCTTTGTCATCGCCTGCTTCGTGCCGCTCCCCTCGTTTTACAACTTCGCGTCCGGGACGATATGGGAAAGAACGCCGCTGCGGGTGACTTCCATGCAATTCGAACGCTTTTACGAGGGGTTCTCGCTGGACGTCGAACTCTGGAATCAAACCGGCGAGGCTCTGCCCGGCGTCGAGGCGATCGTCACAGTCCGCGGCGCCGGCGACGAGGTGCTGGATCGGGTGAGCGCAGGCGTCAACCCGAATCCCTTGCCGGCGGGTCAGCCGGGTTCCTTTCGCATCCGCTATGCGGAAAAGTCTCCGCTGATTCGCGGCTATCAGCTTTCATTTCTAGACCAGGAGGGGGAGCCCCTGCCCCATGTAACCGGCCTTGACTCGCGGAAATAGCGTGAACAACCGCATGCGCAAGCGTTCGCTCTTTCGGCTGCTGCCGTATCTGAAAAGGCGCCGCCAGGCCCTTCTGATCGGGACGGCCGCGGTTTTAGGGACCACCGCGGCTTCGGCGATCTCCCCCTGGATTCTCAAGGAAGCAGTCGACTATCTCGTGCAGGGGGACATCGCGGAAAAGGCGCTGGTCTTCTTCGCGCTCCTGATCGTGCTGGTGACGGCCGTCGAAGGCGTGTTCCGGTATTGGATGCGCAAGATCCTGATCGGGATGTCCCGTCAAATCGAGTTTGACTTGAGAAATGACCTGTTCGGGCACCTGCAGAGAATGTCGGCCCGCTTTTTTCAGACCTATTCGACGGGCGATCTGATGTCCCGGGCCGCCAACGACCTTTCGGCCGTGCGGGCCGTCCTCGGCCCCGGGATCATGTACTTCATCAATACCTGCTTTACGGTCGCCATCACGGTGCCCCTGCTGATCTACCTGAGCCCGCGACTGGCTCTGCTGACGCTGATCCCCCTGGTAGGAGTCTCCATCAGCGTCAAGTATTTCGGCAGGAAGATCCACGAACGCTTCGAGCGGATTCAGGAGCAGTTTTCCTGGATCACGACCCTGGCGCAGGAAAATCTGTCGGGTATCCGAGTCGTAAAAGCCTACAATCAGGAAAAGGCATTCATCGAGCGGTTTCGGGAAGCCAACGATGAATTTATTGAAAGAAACCTCTCCCTGGTCAAAATCTGGGGAACGTTTCAGCCGTTGCTCCAGTTTCTTTTAGGCCTTTCACTGGTGGCGCTGCTCTGGTACGGCGGGCGACAGGTGATCCAGGGAACCATCAGCCTGGGCGACTTCGTCGCTTTTCTCGGCTACCTGGCGATGCTGACCTGGCCGACCATCGCGCTGGGCTTCGTCATCAACATTTTTGAGCGGGGCGCGGCTTCGATGGCGCGCCTGAACGCTCTATTCGACTACGCCCCGGAAATCGACGATCGCTTCGCCGGCCCCCAAACCGACTGGCAGGGCGACATCCGGGTGCGGGATCTGAATTTCTCCTACAACGGCGCCCCCGTCCTGCAAGACATCGACTTCGAAGTCCCGGCAGGATCGACGCTGGCCATCGTCGGCCGCACCGGCAGCGGAAAGTCGACCCTGGTTAATCTGCTGTGCCGCCTCTACCCGGTGGAAAGAAACCGCATTTTCATCGGCGGCCGGGAAATTCACGAGATTCCACTCCGCTCTCTGCGAAGGGGGATCGGTTACGCTCCGCAGGACGCCTTTCTCTTTTCCGACACGATCCGGCAGAACATTGCATTCGGCAATCCGGACGCTTCCATCGAACGCGTCGGCGCAGCGGCCGTCACCAGCAACATCCTCGATGACATCGAGGATTTTCCCAAGCAGTTTGAAACCTTCGTGGGAGAAAGAGGAATCACATTGTCCGGAGGCCAGAAGCAACGGGTCGCCATCAGCCGGGCTCTGCTGGTGGAGCCGAGCATCCTGATATTGGACGACTCCCTTTCCGCAGTGGACACGCAAACCGAAGAGCTGATCCTGCAGAAGCTTTCTTCGGAACTGGAGCGGCGTACTGCGATCCTCATTTCCCATCGGGTGTCGACGATTCGAAACGCCGACCAGATCATCGTTCTGGACCGGGGCAGGATCGTGGAGCGAGGGACTCACGATCAACTGCTGCAGCAGGCGGGCTACTACGCAGACCTCTATCAGAAGCAACTGCTTCAGGAGGAGCTGGACCTGCAATGACGAATTTTCACGAAGAGGAAGTCCTGGGCAAGGCGTACGACGGCCGACTGGCGCGCCGTCTGCTGACCTACCTGCGGCCTTACCGTTGGCCGGTCACCCTCTCGGTGCTGCTTCTGATCGTCGTTTCCGCGCTGCGGCTGGTCGGACCGCTTCTGGTCGTCATCGCCATCGACGGATACATCCAGGCCGGCGATCTGGACGGTTTGCTGTGGATCGCGATTCTTTTTCTGTCCGTCCTGCTGTTCCAGTTTCTGGTCTCTTACGCCCAAACCTATCTGACCAACTGGACGGGGCAGAAGATCATGTACGACTTGAGGACCGAGATCTTCGCCCACCTGCAAAAGCTCCACGTGGGATTCTTCGACCGCACCCCCGTCGGCCGTCTGATCACCCGCCTGACCAACGACGTGGACGCTCTCAACGAGCTGTTCACCTCGGGCGTGGTCAGCATTTTCGGAGACGTCGTTTCACTGGCGGGAATCGTCATCGCGCTCCTTTACCTGGACTGGAGACTGGCGCTGATCACCTTTTCGGTCATTCCCCTGCTGTTTATAGCCACCATGATCTTCAAGGCCAAGGTGCGAGGATCGTACAGGCGGGTTCGCACCACTCTGGCGCGGATGAATTCCTTCCTTCAGGAAAACATCGTAGGGATGTCGGTCGTGCAGCTTTTCACTCAGGAAGATCGCCAGTACCAAAGGTTTCAGAGGCGCAACCAAGACCATCTGGAGGCCAACCTGGACTCCATTTTGTACTACGCAGTCTATTATCCGGTGATCAATCTGATCGGCGCCCTCTCGATCGCTCTGATCGTCTGGTACGGAGGGCTCAGACACCTGGACGGGACGCTGACGCTGGGAGTGCTGGTGGCCTTTATTCAGTATTCGGAACGGTTTTACAAGCCGATCAGCGACCTGAGCGAGAAATTCAACATCCTGCAAAGCGCCATGGCAAGCTCCGAGCGGATCTTCAAACTCCTGGATACGGCGCCGCAGATCCTCCGGGACGCCTCGCCGGCCCGTCTGTCCGAAATTCAGGGCGCCGTCGAGTTCCGGGGAGTCGACTTCGCCTATGATTCCTCCGCCCCCGTTCTGAAAAACATCAACCTGAAGATCTCCGCCGGGGAGAAAGTCGCGGTCGTGGGGGCGACCGGAGCCGGAAAGACCACCCTGATCAACCTGCTATGCCGGTTTTACGATACGGTCGGCGGAAGCGTCCGCATCGACGGGGTCGACGTCCGCCGAATGGATCTGGAGCAACTGCGTCAGGCCGTGGCCGTAGTGCTGCAGGATGTCTTTCTCTTCAGCGGCACCATTGAGGAGAATATCCGATTATGGCGCCGGCCTGTCCCTCCGCATTCCGTCCGTGCGGCAGCGGAGCAGGTTCACGCTCACCGGTTCATCGAGGACTTGCCCGAAGGCTACGCCGCGCAGGTTGCGGAACGCGGCAGTTCCCTGTCGGTGGGCCAGCGACAGCTCCTGGCGTTCGCCCGCGCTCTGGCGCACGATCCGAAGATTCTCATCCTGGACGAAGCGACCTCCTCGGTCGACACGGAAACCGAAATGCTGATCCAGGACGCGCTGCAGAGGCTGCTGGCCGATCGAACGGCCATCGTCATCGCTCACCGACTCTCCACGATTCAAAACTGCGACCGCATCGTGGTCCTTCACAAAGGGGAAATTCACGAGGAAGGCACGCATCAGCAGCTGCTGCGTCAGAAGGGGATCTACTTTCGTCTATACCAGTTGCAGTACAAGGAGCACCTGCTAGCCCGCATTTCTCACACGGGTTCGTAGCGAGGCGACGGAGAGCGGCGCGGACGCAAGGCGCGCGACGAAGGCCCCCGCAGTCGTACTCGTGCAGTACGTCGAGGAGGCCGGGGAGCGACAACGCAGCAGGCGCGTTGCTATCCAACGACGCAGCAGGCGCGCCGCTCTCCGGGGCCGGAGCAGGATCGGCGCGCAAGATCCAGGCTAGTCTCCTGGTGCTGCGGTCGGTCGCCGCAATTTGACCCCGCTTGCGAAAGCGATGCAAACTGAAACCGCACATGCGGGAGTTGCAGGCCATTTTGTTTGATCTGGATGGAACGTTGATCGATTCTTCCGACACCATCTGCGCCTCCTTTAACCGAACGCTGCGGCAGTTCCGCTATCCGCCGGCGCCGAAGGATCGCGTCCGGCGC
>DATKAT010000197.1:0-3688 GCA_035514675.1 Acidobacteriota bacterium
GCGCCGGACGCGATCCTTCGGCGCCGGCGGATAGCGGAACTGCCGCAGCGTTCGGTTAAAGGAGGCGCAGATGGTGTCGGAAGAATCGATCAACGTTCCATCCAGATCAAACAAAATGGCCTGCAACTCCCGCATGTGCGGGTTCAGTTTGCATCGCTTTCGCAAGCGGGGTCAAATCGTGGCGACCGACCGCTGCACCAGGAGACTAGCCCGGATCTTGCGCGCCGATCCTGCTCCGGCGCCGGAGAGCGGCGCGCCTGCTGCGTTGCCGCTCCTCGGCCTCCTCGACGTACTGCACGAGTACGACTGCCGTGGCCTTCGTCGCGCGCCTTGCATCCACGCCGCTTTCCGACGCCTCGCGACGGACCCGCGCGCAATATCCCGACTCGTGTCGAATGGAAACCCGGTCATTATCGACCCGGTCGCTGCTTGCCAAGCCCTTTATCGCTGACCTGGGCTCTGACTTTTCGCCGCCAGCCAGAAGACGGCCGCCACCGTTTTGGCGTCCACAATTTCTCCACTGTGAATCAAGTCGACGGCTTCTTGCAGGGAGCAAATCTCCAAGGTCATCTCTTCATCGAATTCCCGGTTGATCGCCGTCTTTTCGACGGAATCGGTGTAAAAAAGGTGTAGCAGTTCGTCGCAATATCCCGGCGAAGCGTAGAAACTGCAAACGGCGTGAAGTTCCAGCGGACGGTATCCCGTTTCCTCTTCAAATTCGCGGGCCGCGCTGGCGCGGGGATCCTCCTGCGGATCGATCTTACCGGCCGGAAGCTCCAGAAGCGGCTTTCCCACCGGATACCGATACTGACGCACGAACGGAATCCGGTCCGGTTCGATTTCGCCGAGGACGACGACCCCGCCGGGATGACGAACCACTTCGCGAATCGTGGATCGGCCTTTCACTTCGATTTCATCGACCACCAGGTCGACGATGGTCCCCTCGTAGACGACATTCCTTTTCAGCAGTTTACCCGGCTGCAACTTATCGACTGGTTCGCTCATGCAAATTTCCTTGCTTTTGGTCCTGGGTGCAAATGGCATCTTCGCAGGCCGGCTCGACCGGCGCCGTTGATACGACCGTGAGGCTGGGTGCGGATGCGTTTCTCATCTTTCTGGCGACGCCTCCTGTGTGGATCCTCGCAGACTTTCGATCCCACTTCCGCACTTTTCGTCGTCATCCCCGGTTTTTTTCCTTTTCGACTTTTTGGATCGAGGGACATCTCACTTCAAGGGATGTCACGCTACCTGGTTATTGCGTTCATTATTCTTGCGACGGCCGTCGTCTACTCTTTTTCGTTGCCCGGGCAGTTTCATTTTGACGACTATCCGCTGATGCTGCAGAACGACAGAGTCACCGGAGACGGAATGAAACTGGTCGACTTCCCCGCACAGTACGGAGGCAGGCCGCTGACGCTGTGGAGCTTTCGCCTCAATCATCTGGCAGGGGGGGAACGGCCCTGGCATTTCCTGCTGGTCAATATACTCCTGCATCTCGCCTGCGTCGGTCTGCTGACGAATCTGCTCTGGAAGGCGACCGAAAAGCCCGTGCTGGCTTCGATGGCCGGGATGATCTTTGCGTTACACCCGTTGCAGACCCAGGCGGTCAACTATATCTGGTCTCGATCCGTCCTGCTGATGGCGCTGTTCTCCCTGTTGGCGCTGCTGTTGTGGAGGAACCGGCCGGCGGCGGCGGTCGCGGCCTATCAATTGGCGATGTGGAGTCGGGTGGAAGCGGTCCTGTTGATCATCCCCATGCTGATTTGGAGGAAGCAGTGGAAAGGGCTGCTGGTCGGCATGGCCGTCTGGAACGCCGCTGCAGCGGTTTACTTTTTCGCACGGCATCAACCGGCGGAATTTGTGTGGAATCACTCCGATCTGCTCGGCTACTGGAGCGGGCAGGCGATCGCCTTCTGGAAATATGCTTCTCTGGCTTTGATTCCAATCGGCCAGACAATCGACCACCAGGACGCGGCGCCGGGCGTTTGGTCCGTCGCCTTGGGCGCGGCGGCGCTGGCCGCATCGATTGGATGGGCAGTGAAGCGGCGCGCGGCCGCAGCGCCGGCAGCTCACGGAATCCTGTGGTGGGTTCTTTTCCTGTCTCCTTCCCTGCTGATTCCAAACCCTGATTTTTTAAACGAATCCCGAGCCTATCTTGCCATGGCCGGACTGGCCGCGGCGGGGGCCTTTTTCCTCAGCCGAATGGCGCCGCGGAATGCAAAGACGTGGGTGGCGGCCGGCGTGCTGCTGGCGGTGATGAGCGGGCTGTCGATAAGGAGAAATCAGCTCTGGAATGACGACGTCGCGCTCTGGCAGGAGGCGACGATGCGTTCGCCGCAAAAAGGTAGGGCTTTTTACAATTACGGAGTGGCGCTCTTACGGGAGGATAGAGTGCAGGATGCCAGAGGGGCCTTCGAGACGGCCGCCGGGCTGGACGGCGACGATGATTTCAGCTACGCGGCTCTGGCCTTTTGCGCGGAACTGGAACAAGATTGGGAGAAAGCGTTAAACTTGTATCAGCGAGCGCTGCAGATGAACCCCCAAAATGAATACGCTATACGTGGGTACGCTCGACTCAAACAATTTGAAACGGATCAGTGAGGAAGCGCATTGAAATACTTGAATCAAATCAATTTTCTACTGGCGGCTGCGGGATGCGCCGTTGTTGCCTTCGCTTTGAGCCAAACGGTATGGACCGAGCCGAATAGGGTGGCCATCGTCGTTTCAGGCGAAGCGCCCTACGAAGGTCCGGCCGTCGTCACGCGGGCGCCCACAGACGCTTTCGGCCGCGCTTCCGAGGGAATGTTTTCGGGCGCCGCGTCCTCGGGGCCCGGCTCTCCGCTGCAGGCTGAGGACGAAGACTCGACCGCCTCGGACGACGCAACTCGAATCGACGCGGTTCCGGGCGGCGTCATCGGGGGGCCTGACTCGATGATCCCTCAACCCACCGACCAACTGCGGGAGGCCTTGAGAGACCCCAATGTGATTCGGGTTGGTGAGCGTCCCGCTGCATCCCCAGGCGGTGGCAGCCAGCCGGCTCCGGCGGCTTCTGAGGCGCCCCAGCAACAGCGGTTTGCGACGCCCTCCCAGCCCCAGCGGACGAGTCCGCCGTTCGTACAAGGGACCGAGTCGCAGAAAAGACAGCCGACCGCGGGTTCGCCGCCGCCGGTTCGAGGGTCCATGCTGGAGCGGAGACCTCCCCGGTAGCCAGCATCCTGCAGCCTTTGTGGGACCGGCATCCCGCCGGTCATTTCCGAATCGCCGGCTGGAAGCCGGCGCCGCATTGCGTAAACGTCCCCCATGCCTCCAGTTGATCGAGCCAGTGAAATTGTCGGAGCGACGCGCCCGCCTCGGGCGCGTTGATTGGGGGCAGATCGCCGATCCGAACCCACACAGCGCCTCCCGAGGGTCTTCCGTCAACGGGCCCCGAAGCGGGGCCCGTCGCTCCGACATCCGGCGTTCAGCCCGTTACCGTTCCAGCAGGATTTTCATTCAAGCCTTGACGCGATCCCGCTCAAAATCCCATTCAACCGCCTGCTTTTTCCGCAGCGACTGGTTGACCATATGCGCCGCGCTGGCGGCGCGGTGGCCCATGATCGCGTCCTGTTGGGGCTGCGTCCTCGATCGCACCGACTCGAAGAATCGTTCCAGGTGGACGTAGGTGGGATCCAACCCCTGCTCCTCATGA
>DATKAT010000198.1:0-3716 GCA_035514675.1 Acidobacteriota bacterium
TCCTCGGAGTTCGTATGGGAGCGCGAGGTGGCCGCGGTATGACTGCCCGTCCGGTCGACATGTCGGTCGAAATCTCCGGGCTGACTTTCAAGAACCCGGTCCTGACTGCATCCGGCACATTCGGATACGGCCTGGAGTTCACTCGTTTTTTCGATCTCTCCGAACTGGGAGGCTTCTGCACCAAAGGCCTTTCCCTGGATCCGATGCCAGGCAGTCCTCCGGGCCGGATTGCGGAGACGCCGGCGGGCATGCTGAACGCCATCGGACTGGAAAACGTCGGCACGTCCGCTTTTATCGACGAGAAGCTGCCGGCCCTTGAGAACTGCGGCTGTCACATCATCGCCAACATCTTTGGAAAGACGATCGACGAATTCGTCGCCATCACCGAGCGACTGAACCGTTGCCCCCAGGTCAGCGCCTTGGAGCTGAACATTTCTTGTCCGAACATCAAGGAAGGCGGCGTGCAGTTCGGCCATGACGCGGAGATGACGTTTCAGGTAACCGACTCGGTGCGTCGGCGCTCCTCCAAGCCGGTCTGGGTGAAGCTGTCCCCCAATGTCACCGACATCGGCCGATTCGCCGGAGCCTGCGAATCGGCCGGCGCCTCCGCCGTCACCCTGGTCAACACCTTTATCGGGATGAGCATCGACGTCGAGAAGCGTCGACCGATGCTTTCCTACGCCACGGGAGGGCTGTCCGGCCCGGCCATCCGTCCTCTGGCCGTCCGGATGGTCCGCGAAGTGTTCGAGGAAGTCTCCATACCGGTCATCGGCATTGGCGGCATCGCGTCGTGGCGGGACGCCCTGGAGTTCATTCTGGCGGGCGCCGCGGCGGTTCAGGTCGGGACCGCCAATTTTTTTGAACCCCTCGCTGCGGTCAAAGTCATCCGCGGTCTGGAAAAGTACTGCAGAGTGCAGAAAGTCTCGAGGATTCGGGATCTTGTCGGAAGCGTGGCGACGATTGAACCGGGCCAGTTTGTCTACTACTGAGGCAGTGGATGCACCAACGGAAACGCACATGGATTTTGAAGCGGCGCGTCAGCGCCTGATCGTCGCCCTGGACGTGTCGAGCCGTCGAGACGCCCTGCGGCTGGCGGACCGACTGATCGAGGTGGTCGGATGCTTCAAGATCGGACTGCAGGCGTTTACATCCCAGGGCCCGGCGCTGGTCAAAGAGTTGACGGACCGCGGGGGGCGTGTGTTTCTCGATCTGAAGATGCACGACATTCCCAACACGGTGGCGGCGGGCGTCGAGGCGGCGGCGGGATTGGGAATCGAGTTTCTGACGATTCACACCCTGGGCGGTCCTGCGATGCTGAAGGCGGCCCGCAGTGGAGCAGATCGCAGCGGAAACGCTCGACTGAAGCTGCTGGGTGTGACCGTTTTGACCAGCCTGGACGCCTCCGAACTGGCATCGGTGGGATTGCCGACTGACGTGCGCGTACTGGCGCCGCGGCTCGCGAAATTGGCTCAATCGGCGGGACTGGACGGAATCGTCTGCTCGCCCCAGGATTTGGCGCATCTTCCCAAGCAGGATCAAGGCGGCTTCTTGCGCGTCACTCCCGGCGTCCGGCCGGCCGGCGCGGCCTCTCAGGATCAGCTTCGGGCAGCCACTCCTGAAGTTGCGATTCGGGCCGGCGCAACCCACCTGGTCGTCGGTCGCCCGATACTGCAATCGCACGATCCCAAAGAGGCGGCCGTTCAAATCGTCGAAGCCATCCGGCATGCTAGGATGGAAGTCAAATGAGACGTTGGACAGGTTTCGTGATCGCGTTGATTTTTTCGACTGCGACGACTTGGTCGGCAAACGATTCCTCTCGCTGTCACGCCTTCATCAATTACGATTTCATCTGGACGCTGGAAATGATTCCGGACCGAGCTGGGGGAGCGACCCCCATCCTGAACATCGTCACCCTCAGACCCGGCGAATGGGATCTGCGTCCGGAACAGATCCACCTGTTCAACTCGCGCGGGCTGGAAGCCGAAATCGATCGCTTTTCGATCGAGACCGGAGAGGAGCCCTATCTGACCCACTTCCTGAAAGTGCATGGCGACAGCTTCATCGGTCTGGATCTGGTGGGCGACTTCCAGGGATTCGAAGAGGTGGAAAACGTTTCAGTCGACCTGGGCGATGTCCGTTATGTGTTGCAGCCCGTCGACTGCCTCGATTTCGAAGTTCTGGTGGACCGCGTCAATCTGGTCAACTTCGACAGCCCGGACGTGCGGGAGGACTACACCGTTCTGGGCATCGAGCTGATAGGGAGCATCGAGCCGCGACGCTATTGAGGCCCGCTCGACGAGTTCGCGGGCGGTCACAGGCCCGGGGGCAGATTGGGAACCAGAAGGTTCAAGCGGCGTTCGTCCAATCGGACGTGAAGCGGCAGATTTCCAGAGAATTCACCGTCCAGTTGGTAGTGCACACCCCCCGCTCCGCTGAGCCGCACTTCGTCGGATTTGACGTAAATGACGTCGGGCAGTCGCAGGTGCTTTCCGGCGCGAACCGCCGGCAGGTATCGCAGGTAGCGAAGATGGCGGTCGGACTGAAAGATCGCCACGTCGAACAGCGGCTCCTGCAGGTCGGCATGAGGCGCCATTAGAAATTTTCCACCGTAGCGTCGGACGTTGGAGATCACGGCGAACGTGGCCGGGTAGATCCGATTGCGGACTTCCACGCTAAAGGGACGAAGGGGGATTCGCGGGATCCCGGTCATGCCCTTCCACCAGAAAGCCAAGACGCCGAATCGCCGCTTGGCCGAGGCGGCGACATGACGTATCAGCCAAGCGTCCGGCCCGCAGCCGGCCATCAATAGAAACGGTTTGTCGTTCGCGCACCCGACGACGACCGGAAGCTTCCGTTCGCGGGAGACCAGTTCGGCCGTCTCCTCCGGCGAAAACGGGAGATGCAACTCGCGCGCCAGCACGTTTGCCGTCCCCATGGGAAAGACGCCTACGGGCATGCGCAGGTTGAGCAGCCGGGGGAGCAGATGGTGCAGCGTCCCGTCCCCGCCAGCCACCAGGATGAAGTTCTCCCCACTATATTCGAATCTTCCGGGATCCCCTTCCAACGCCTGGATCCGGCACCGGATCCGGCGGTCCGCCAGCGCTCTTCCAAAGCGCTGCAATCGCCCTCGATGTCCCCGGCCGCTTCCAGCACGCGGATTAAACAGAATCAGTGCCGATTTCACGCCGGCGACTCCTCATCCGGGCCCGCTCGTTCACGGGGGACCCGACCGTTCCGTCAACGGGCCCCGAGGCTGGGCCCGTCGCTCCGACATCCGGCGGTCCCGCAGTTCAAATTCAAGAAGCGCCCCCATTGGGGAAACGGCCCCCGAAGCGGGGCCAGTGACTCCGAGATCCGGCGGTCCCGCCGGTTCGCCGGAAGGCGCAAAGTCTGCAAGCGGGGTTTCAGCGCTTCAGCCGGCAACTGAAATCCGACTGGAGTCTTTTTGATTTTCCGGGAGTCCTTCCAACTGTTCCAGGTACTTGTCGCGCACTTCCTCGAACTCCGGCATGCGCCTGGGGTCGACAGGCTTGTCGGAGGGAAGGGCAAGTTGTCTTTGCGGGTTGATGAAGCGACCCCGGTCATCCTGAATTCGATAATCCAAATGAGGTCCGGTGGCCACGCCCGTCGCCCCGACTCGACCGATCACGTGCCCCTGCGAAACCCGCTGCCCCACCTTCACGAGAATTCTGGAAAGATGGAGATACCAGGTCGTG
>DATKAT010000199.1:0-4287 GCA_035514675.1 Acidobacteriota bacterium
GCGGGATGATCCGGCCCCACCCAATCCTCGACTGCTCGCGGCAAAAACGTCATCTGCTGATAATTCGCCTTTATCGGTCGACTCATACGATCATTTTACGAAATGACCCTGATGCCCAATTCTGGGTTTTGAGACAGTCTCTTACGGACTGGGCTAAAAACTGCCGGCCCTTCGGCCTCGCGTCCGGCGGCCATTTCGTCAAGATTCGAAATGAAGTCCAGTGAGCGCAAACGCAGGACGAAGCACCGAAAATCCGAGACTTGGAACTTTGAATTCTGAAATCAAAACTGACTTGCGGCGCGTCTTTTCGCGGACCTTTCTGGCGAGGGTCTGTCGGGTCCTTGCGGACCCTTGGATCTCCTTTTTTCTTCAGCCCCCCGCCCTCGTCGCCTGCGGCTCCTCGGACGGGGCTAAATCATGGCGGCCCTGTTCGGGCCTGAAACCCACCTCGCGCCGGCCCGGGTTTGAGACTTGGCTTCCCTGGCCGGGCCTGAGGGTTTGCCTGCCGGGCGGCTCTTCGGGCTGGCCTGCCCGGTCGCGTCTGAGGGTAGGCTCGGCCAGGCGGGTTTGAGGGTTGGCTTTTCTGGTTGGGCTTGAAGGTTAATTCCGGCTTTCGGGCCTGAAACCCGGCTCGCGCCGGTCGGGCCAGGGCCTGGCGTTCCTGATTGGACCTGATACTTCGCTCCCTCCCGGTCCGACGAGTCCCTCAGTCGGTCAGGCGGTCGTATTCTGCGTGGTCGCCGATCCAGAACCAGAGAATGCCGCCCTGCACGTCTACGCCGAGGGCTCGATGGTGGAGGCCGACTTGACAAGACCAGAAGCGACCCAACCGTTTGAGATGGAGCGAGGGATGCCGAGGATTGATCTTAAGAAGCTGAAACTTCTGATCCGCCAGCCGTTGAACCGACGTCCGCAGTTCGCGATAACAGGCCCAAAACTGCGGCGAGGCGAAGTGATTCAAAGCTCGTCGGACTTGCCTGCCGCGTGGTCGCCAAGCGCTTCTTCAGCGATCGCGTCCAGCTTTCCGCTTTCTGCGTCCCGCTCGATCTGGCGATCCCAGGCGGCGGCGTCGAATTCGACGAACCACCGTCGGAATTCGGCCAGCTCCTCCGGCGACAGCGTCCGGATCTTCTCTTCGATCGCTTCCAAGTTGCTCATTGACGATAGGATATCAAGTTCACGCCCGGGAAGGCGGCTCACACCAGTCGGAGGCATGGGTTTCGGGGTGCGAGTCGTTCGAGGCTCGATTGCGTCGCCCGGTTCCCGGGCCCGGATTTTTCGCGTGCTGGACGCCTACGGCTCCCGCCGTGGGGCTTCCGGGGCTTTCGGGACGGCTTGCGGCTTTTCGGCGGGGGCGCGTTCCAGGATCTGGGCGAAAAGAGCGCTGGAAACCAGCTGGCCTGCGGGGGTCAGTCGCACAACCGCCGCATCAACCTCTGCAAGGCCCATCTGCGCCCATTCATGAAATAGGGTTTTGAAGCGCCGATCGACAGCGCAGTTGCCGGGCCGCTCCGCATTGTCGAGGCTGATACCCGCCGTCGTTCTCAGGGCCAAAATGACGGTCTCGACGGCTTGTTGTCCGGGATCGAGCCGTTCCGCAGAAAACGTCGAGAACCCCTGCCGAAGACAGCTTTCGCAATAGTCGCTCCAGCGAACAGCGTTCGTCCAGCGGACGCCGTTCATGCAGGAGGCTGCGCCCGTCCCGAACCCGAGAAGCGGCTTCCGGCTCCAGCAACTCATATTGTAGCGGCCTGCAAGGCCGGGGAGCGAAAAGTGGCAGATTTCGTATTGACCGTATCCGACCCGGACGGGTTCCTCCAGAGCCAGTTCGAACATTCGGGAGGCCGTTTCCTCGTCGAATCCTGAAAGCGCCCCGACGTTCTCAGGCCGGTGGGACGAAGCCTTCGCATCGACGCTGAGACCGTACAGAGAAAGATGTTCGGGCCGCAGGCGAATCGCCTCCCGCAAATCCGCCGCCCATTCGGTCATCGTTTGCTCGGGGAGTCCGTAGAGAAGGTCGAGGTTCAGATTTTTGAAGCCGGCCTCTCGCGCCAGCCTGCAAGCCGTAATGGCGTCGATGGCGGCGTGCCTTCTTCCCAGAGCCTTCAGGTAGTGGTCTTGAAACGACTGAACGCCCAGGCTCAATCGATTGATTCCGAAGCTCCTCCATGCGGAGAGCTTTTGGGGGGTGGCGTCTTCGGGGTTGCACTCGAGAGTGACCTCCGCTTCTTCACTGAAGGGGAAGCGATTGGTTACGCTCGTCAATATCGGCTCCAGCTGCCGGATCTCTAATGCGGACGGGCTGCCTCCGCCGATCAGCAGCGCCTCGCAGGGGACGCCTTGCCACGGCGAGGATTGGATTTCGCGCTGCAGGGCCTGCAGATAACGCTGTCGCTCCGCCGGCTCGGCCACGCCAGCGTTGAAATCGCAGTACCAACACTTGGATGCGCAAAATGGAAGGTGGACGTACAGGGAGAGGCTCGCCGGCCTGTATCGAAGGGGTCGGGGGTCGGGTTCCTGGGAATCGTTCATCTTCTAATCGTTTCCAACGCGCAGAACGCTCAGAAAAGCTTCCTGCGGAATCTCAATGCGCCCGACATGCTTCATCCGACGCTTGCCTTCCTTCTGCTTTTCCAAAAGCTTGCGCTTGCGGGTCACATCGCCGCCGTAGCATTTGGCGATCACGTTCTTGCGCAGCGGCCGGACGCTTTCGGAGGCGATGACGCGCGATCCAAGGGCGGCCTGGATTCGAATCTCAAAGAGCTGGCGCGGGAGCACTTCCTTCAGCCGGCTCACCAGAGCCCGTCCTTTCTGATAAGCCCTCTCCCTGTCCGTAATAAAGCAGAGGGCGTCGACGGGATCGCCGTTGATCCGGATGTCCATCTTGGCCAGCTTTCCTTCCCGGTAGCCGATGAAATCGTAATCGAACGAAGCGTAACCGCGAGAGCGGCTTTTGAGAGTGTCGAAAAAGTCCATCAGAATCTCCGCCAGTGGCAGCTCGTAGATCAGCATCACGCGATTCGGTCCAGTGTATTCCATCGTAACGAAAACGCCCCGGCGGTCGTTGGACAGCTCCATGCAGGCGCCCACGTATTCGCTCGGAGTGATGATGGTGGCCTTCACGTATGGCTCTTCCACCTTTTCAATCTGCCCTTGAGGCCAGTTGGCAGGATTGTCGACCGTTCGCACAGAGCCGTCCGGAAGGGTGACCCGGTACACCACGGAAGGCGCCGTGGCGACCAACTCCAGACCGAACTCCCTTTCCAGACGCTCCTGAACGATCTCGCTGTGCAGCAGTCCCAGAAAACCGCACCGGAAGCCGAACCCCAGCGCAGCCGAAGATTCGGGCTCAAAGCTCAAGGAGGCGTCGTTCAACTGAAGTCTTCCCAGGGATTCGCGCAGCTCGGGAAACTGGTCGCTGTCGACGGGATAGAGCCCGCAAAAGACCATCGGCTTGGGCTCCCGGTAGCCGGGCAGCGGCTGGGAAGCCGGATTCTTCCGATCGGTCACCGTGTCGCCGACGCGGCACTGCCCGATTTCCTTGATGGCCGCGTTGAAGAAGCCGACCTGGCCGGGCCCCAGCCGATCGCCGGCCTGCATCCGGGGAGCGAACACTCCCACCCCCGCCACTTCGGCGCGATGACCCGAGCCCATGATTTGGATTTCCATGCCCGGATTCAGGACCCCGTCGAACACTCGCACGTAGGCGATGATCCCCAGGTATGGATCGAAGTGACTGTCGAACACCAGAGCCCGCAGCGGCGCATCGGGTTCTCCCTTAGGGGGAGGGATCCGCTCCACGATCGCCTCCAGAAGCTCCTCGATCCCGGTTCCGGCCTTTGCGCTGGCCAGAAGGCACTCGGAGCCTTCGATCGTCAAAGTGTCTTCGATCTCGTTGCGGACCCGGTCCGGGTCGGCCGCGGGCAGGTCGATCTTATTGATGACCGGAACGATCGTCAGATCGTGATTCATCGCCAGATTCACGTTGGCCAGAGTCTGAGCCTCGACTCCCTGCACCGCGTCCACGATCAGCAGGGCACCTTCGCAGGCATTGAGGCTTCGCGACACTTCGTAGGTGAAGTCGACGTGCCCGGGGGTGTCGATCAGGTTCAGCTCGTAGAGGCATCCGTCTTTGGCCCGGTAGTGAATCCGGACCGCGGCCATCTTGATGGTGATGCCCCTTTCCCGTTCCAGCTCCATCTGATCGAGCAGCTGTGCGCGCATCTCGCGAGCTTGCACGGCCCCGGTTGCCTCCAGCAGGCGGTCCGCCATCGTCGACTTGCCGTG
>DATKAT010000200.1:0-9825 GCA_035514675.1 Acidobacteriota bacterium
GAAACACCAGGTCGCAGCGATCCATCAGTTCGGCCGTAAAGGGGACGTTCATGATCGACTCGACGGCGTAATCGAATCGAGGGCGGCCCTTCAGATGGATGATGTTTTCGATGCTTCCGGTCGAAAGATCGTCGATCACAATGACATGATGACCCTGGCCCAACAGGTGGTCAGCCAGGTGCGACCCCACAAACCCTGCGCCGCCCGTAATGAGAATCTTCATTTCACGCTCGTCTTCCAGAGTACGGATGCCTTTCGGTCAGGGTAGCACAGCAGATCCCGGCGTCTGCGCCAAGCGGACGATCTCAACGCGTCGTTCAGAACGGACCGGAGCGCCTTCCGAATCAGGCGTTCGCCAAGGTTCCGGAGCGCCCCGGCGGGGAGTTTCTCCTCGGAGCGCTATGCTATAATTTTCTCTCCCAATCGAATGACCGATGAAAAGCATATCGATCGTCGTTCCGCTCTTCAATGAGAAGGAATCCCTAAAAGAACTGCATGACGGGATCAACCACGCCGTTTCAGCCTTGGATCTGACGGTCGAGCTGATATTTGTTGACGACGGGAGTCGCGACGGGTCTTTCGAGGTGCTGCTGGAAATCCTGCGGCAAGATCCGAGTGTGAAAATCATTCGCTTTCGCCGGAATTTCGGGAAGTCGGCGGCTCTTTCCGCCGGGTTTCGGATGGCCGTCGGCGACGTCATCGTGACCATGGACGCCGATCTGCAGGACCAACCCTTTGAAATGCACAAGCTCTTGGATCAGTTGAAGGATGGCACGGACCTTGTGTCCGGATGGAAGCTCCACCGCAAGGACCCCATCGGAAAGCGGCTGGCTTCGAAGATTTTCAACTCGGTCACGGCCTTTCTGACTGGGGTTCCACTGCACGACATCAATTGCGGGTTCAAGGCCTATCGCCGCGAGGTCATCGAAGAGGTGCGGGTGTATGGCGAAATGCACCGCTTCATCCCAGTGCTGGCAAGCTACAAGGGCTTCGTCGTTCGGGAGGTGCCGGTGGCCCACCGGGCTCGCGTTCACGGCAGGAGCAAGTACGGCATCGGGCGGTTTTTCGGCGGTTTCTTCGATCTTTTGACCGTCATCATGCTGACCCGCTACAACAGCAAGCCTCTCCATGTGTTCGGAATTCTGGGAGCCCTGCTTTTGGGCGCGGGAATGCTGATCGAGCTCTATTTGAGCGTCGGTTGGTTTTTCGGGCGATGGATCGGAGATCGCCCCGCCTTCCTGCTGGGGATCCTTATGCTGATCGTGGGCGTGCAGTTCATTTTCTTCGGTCTGTTAGCCGAAATGATCGCCTATTCCGCGAAGCGCACCGACGATTATTCGATTCGAGAAATCCTGGTGGCGGAACCTTCCGGCTCGGTCAGGAGCACCTCCGATTTTCCGCCCGAACGGGTTTCCGCGTCATGAAGCTGGTTTTGGTCGGCCCCGCCCATCCATTTCGCGGAGGCATCTCCCACTACAATATGTCGCTGTATCAATGCCTGGCTCAGGAGAATGAAGTCCTGCTTATTGCTTTTAAGCGGCTTTACCCGGAATTCTTATTTCCGGGCCGCACGCAAAAGGACGACAGCGGCGAGCCTTTTCGGGTGCCCTCCGAGGCCATTCTGGATTCCGTTTCACCTGCCAGTTGGAAAAAAGCGGCCCGAAGAATCATAGAGTTCGATCCGCAAGTCGTACTGTTTCAGTGGTGGCAGCCCTTTTTCGGGCCCTGTTTCAGGCGAATCATCCAAAGGGTCCGGAGCCTTTCCTCTTGCCAAATCGTATTTCTCTGCCACAACATCTACGGCCACGAAAAGATTCGAGTCCCGGGCAGCGACCGCCTGGAAGTGCTTCTGACCCGTCAGGCGTTATCCTTGGCGGATGGCTTTCTGGTTCACTCCGATTCGATGATCCCCGCACTTAATCGCTTCAATTCCCGCGCCTCGGTTCGAAAGATCTACCATCCGCTGTACGATTTTTTCCTTCAGTGGGATCGATCTCAGAAAGTGGAGATCGGGGCGCCGGGACGTCCGCAGCAGTTGCTGTTTTTTGGGAAGATACGCAAGTACAAAGGCCTCGGCGTATTTCTTCGGGCGCTCGGTAAGATGAGAACGAAAGTCCCTTTCCGGGCGGTGATCGCGGGCGAATTCTACGTCGATCCGGCGCCCTACCGCCGGCTCGTCCGGGATCTCGGGCTGCAAGACCGGGTGGTCTGGCGCGATCGGTACATATCAAACGAGGAGGTCCCGGAACTGTTTCGAAGCAGCGATCTAGTCGTGCTTCCGTATCGGGAAGCGACGCAAAGCGGCGTCGTGCCGATCGCTTATCAGTTCGAGGTTCCCGTGATCGCCAGCGACGTCGGGGGCCTCTCGGAGGTGGTCCTTCCCGGAGACACCGGGTTTCTGGTGCCTCCGGAAGATCCTGAGGCCCTGGCCCGCGCCATCGACGCCTTTCTGGAAATCGAAAATAGGGAAAGCTTCAGGAAAAATATTCGGGATTTTCGGCGGAGACTAACCTGGAAGCAGGTCGCCGACAGCATTTTCGAGCTGGCATCCGAATTCAGTCGCCCATGAGCAAGAAGTGGAGAAAAAAGGCAAACGGCGCAACGGAAAGGCCATTTCCAGGATTGCTTTTCTTTGCCGTTATTCTCCTAGCAATCGTCGCTTTTTGGAATTCCCTGGGAAACGGATTTGTCTTTGACGACATTACCCTGATTCTGCAGAATCCGACGATTACCGAACTAAACTGGGGCGAGATTCTGAGAGTCGACAGCTACCGACCCGTCCGCACCTTTACGTACGCACTGAACTACGCCCTCGGAGGCGCGAACCCCTTCGGCTTCCACCTTTTCAACGTGCTTCTTCACGGGCTCAACGCCGGAATGGTATTTCTGCTGCTTTGGCAGTTGACCCGATCTCGATGGGTGTGCGGAATGGGCGCCGCCTTTTTTGCCGTCCACCCCGTTCAAACGGCTGCGGTCGCTTATGTTTCGGGTCGCAAGGACTTGCTGGCCGGTTTTTTCCTTTTAGCGGGGATCAATCTTTTCCTTCGATATCGGTCCCGCCCGAGGGAGCTAGCGACTCTGATCGCCGCGTTTGTCTGTTTCATGCTGGCCGTTCTTTCCAAGGAGGTGGCGATTGTCTTTCCCGCTCTTCTGTTGCTGGTCGACACCTGGATCGAGGCCAACGACTCCGCCGGCAAGCCCGCCTCGGGCTCGCTTGCGACCGCCTTGTGGGCAACGATCCGTCGCCGGCTTCCCTTGTACGGCTTTTTCACCGTCGTCGCCGGCCTGGCTCTGTACTGGGCGGTGTTTATCAATCAGGCCAGCCGGATGGAAGGCTACTGGGGGGGAAGCCTGGAAACGAACATCGGCACATCTTTCAAGCTGTTCGCTCATTACTTGAAGCTGTCCATTTTTCCCCACCCCTTGATCGCAGATTACACTGGAGACGTTTTCCCCATTTCGACGGGACTCTTCGAATGGGCTACGGTCTTGTCGATTTTGGCAACGGTTTTGTTTGCGGCGGCCGGATGGCGGATTTTCGGCCGAGCTCCGGTCGCCGGCGTCGGCCTGCTGTTCTTTCTCATCGCCCTGCTTCCGGTGCTTCAGATCATTCCCTTCCATGAGCTGGCGGCGGACCACTTCCTCTACGTTCCCCTGATCGGCGCTGCGCTGGCCGTCGGTTCGGGCGCAGGTCGCCTGGCTCGCGGCTGGCGAGGCGACATTTTCGCTTCCGGGTTGGCGGTTGCGGTCGGAACGGTTTTTTTGATCGCCACCCATCAGAGAAACCAAACGTGGAAGGACCGCGAGTCTCTCTGGAGCGACACGCTCAGTAAGGCGCCGGGCTCGTACCGGGCCAACTCCAATCTGGGGTATGTGCGTTTTCAGCAAGGCTTCCACCGGGAAGGGATCGAACTGACCAGAAAGAGCATCGAAATTCTGCCGCAGGAGGCCGTTTCCCGGAGCAATCTGGGCGCGATGTACTACAAGCTGGGCCAGGAAGCCCGATTGAGAGGCAGCAACATCGAAGCCGTACGACTGCAGAGATTGGCCATTCATTACCTGGAAAGGGCCACGAAGCTGGATCCCGGCGATCCCTTTGCGTTCAGCAATCTGGGCAACACTTACAAGGAGCTGGCGCTGATTTACGATCGGCGGAATGACCCGGAAGAGGCCTTGCGCCTGCGGATGGAGGCCGTCAAGCTGTACCGGCGCGCGCTGGAAATCGGAGATCGACGGGCCGCCATACAAGGCGTCTGGATGAACTTCGGCGGGCTGATGATCGATGCCGGCGAACTTTCCCAGGCGCCCTATTACCTGGAGCGTTACCTGGCCGCATTTCCCGACAATCCGCAAGGGAACTACTGGATGGGATACTGTTACTTTGAAATGAAGGAATTCGAGAAAGCCATCCCGTACCTGGAGAAAGTCGTGGCAGTGGAACCGACTCTGGAAGCCCAAGACCGGCTCGCCAGAAGCTACGAACAGGCAGGGCGGGAACGCGAATCCATCGAACTCTATCAGACGCTGCTGCGAGAGGGGCGGGCCTCCGTCGAGGTCCTCTTCAATCTGGGGGTTCTGTACAAGAAAGTCGGAGAGGAGGCCCGGGGAAACGAATTCTTGAATCAGGCCCTGGAGCTTGAGCCGACCGGTCAATTCTCCGTCAGGATTCGAGAACTGCTCCGTCGTTCCGGAGATCAGGGGTTCACCATCCGACCGATCGGCTGACCAGGAATGTACCGAGAATCGAAAATTACAATCGTCATTCCTTGTCTGAATGAAGAGGAGGGAATTCAGCAGGTGTTGGCCAGGATTCCGGAGTTTGTCGATGAGGTCGTCGTTGTAGACAATGCGTCGACGGACCAGACCGCCGAAATCGCTCGAGGCATGGGCGCTAGAGTGATTCGCGAAGACGTCAGGGGTTACGGACGGGCATATAAGACCGGCCTCTTGCATGCGCGCGGCGACGTCATTATTACGCTCGACGGCGATCATTCTTACCCGGTTGATGCGCTCTCCTATCTGATCGAGGCGCTCCTGAACTCGAAGGCGGGATTCGTTTCGGCTTCCAGATTCCCCATCCAGGACCCCCATGCGATGGCGTTCAAGAACCTGGTCGGCAATAAGATCCTGAGTTGGGCGATGTCGATTCTTTATCTGAGATGGGTCCGAGACTCCCAGTCCGGAATGTGGATTTTTTACAAGAGCGCCTTCGAAAAAATGGTCCTGATCAGCGACGGAATGGCCTTCTCCGAAGAAATCAAGATCGAGGCGATTCGGAATCCGGAAATCGGATTCCGCGAAATCCCCATCAACTATTCAAATCGAGCCGGTGAGAAGAAATTGCGCCCCTGGCGCGACGGGTTCGCCAATCTGTGGTTTCTCTTTCGGAAACGAATCCGTCCCGGACGGGTTGCCGACGCCGAAGCAGTCGAGGAGGCCTGACGTGGAGTGTCCAGTCTGCGAGCATCCCTCAGGAAAGCACTATGGAAGGCTGGGCGACAGGCTCTTTCAGACGACTGCGGAGAAATTCGATCTGTATGAGTGTCCGGGCTGCGGACTGCTCTTTCAGAATGAAGCGGACATTCGGGATCGCTTGGCGGACTTTTACCCGGCCGGATATTGGTGGGAGCGGTCGGGGCCGTGGGCTCGCCTGCAAGCCGGCTATCGAGCCTTCGTCCTGCGCCACGACCAGGTGGCCTTCCTCAGCTCGATTTTTCCGGACCCGGCGAATCGGCGATTGTTGGATATCGGCAGCGGAAGCGGCGCTTTTGTCCGGCAGGCTCGGCAGGCCGGTTTTGACGCCTTCGGCCTTGATTTGTCTGAAGAAGCCTGCCGTATGGCGGAGTCTCACTCCCCCGGAAGGTTCTTCCACGGCAGCGAACAGGATTTGATCGACAGAGGGGAAACGTTTGAGATTCTAGTCATGCTGCACGCTCTCGAACACATCCCGTCTCCGTTTCAGTATCTGAAAAAGATCCAAAAGCTTCTGCGCAGGCCGGGTACGCTCGTCGTCCAGGTGCCGAACCGAAACAGCTTCCAGGCTCGATTCCTGAAGCATCGCTGGTACGGGCTGGACTGTCCGCGCCATATCCACAACTTTTCCTCCTACGCAATTCAGTACTTGCTCGGGCGGGCCGGCTTCCGGATTCACCGGACCCGCCACTTTTCGCTGCGTGATAACGCGGCCGCACTGGTCTCGAGCCTGTTGCCCGGCATCGATCCGATCTCGATCCGCGTTCGCCAGGCACGCGGCGAACGTTTGTTCATCCCTCCTTGGATTTCACAGGGAGTCTATTTCGCCCTGGTTGCCGGCGCTCAGCCGCTGGCTTGGGCGGAAGCCGTGCTGGGTCGGGGCGCTACGGTCACGATTCATGCAACCCTCGACGTTTGAATTCCCGCCTGGCGGCTTCCATTGAACGGCTCTGCTACAATCGGTTGTTTCCTCTTCGGCGGAGTTTGAAGGAGACTGAATGAAATTAGCCGTTATCGGCACTGGGTATGTAGGACTGGTGGCGGGAACCTGTTTCGCGGAAACGGGAAACGACGTCATCTGCGTCGACATCGATCGAAACAAGATCGAAGGCCTGAGAAAGGGAAAGATCCCCATTTACGAGCCGGGTTTGGCCGAACTTCTGCGCCGGAACGTCGAACAGGAGCGACTTGGCTTTACCGACGACCTGGCTCGGGCCGTCCAGAAGTCGTCACTGGTCTTCATCGCCGTAGGTACTCCGTCCGGCGAAGACGGGTCCTCGGATCTCAGGTACGTTCTAAAGGCGGCTGAGCAGATCGGCGACGCGATGAACGAGCCGAAAATCGTAGTCACCAAGAGCACCGTGCCGGTCGGCACCGCCGAACAGGTCAGACAGGTTCTCGCCGCTCGTACGCATCACCCCTTCGAAGTCGTTTCCAATCCTGAGTTTCTCAAGGAAGGGAGCGCAATCGATGATTTCATGAAGCCGGACCGAGTGGTCATCGGCGCCGACAATAGGGAGGCTGCGGAGACCCTGAGAGAGCTGTATCAACCGTTTACCCGAACGGGCGCCCCCATTCTGGTGATGGATCCCCGCAGCGCGGAAATGACCAAGTACGCCGCCAATGCCATGCTCGCTTCGCGGATATCGTTTATGAATGAAATTGCGAGGCTCTGCGAAACCGTTCAGGCCGACGTACATCAAGTGCGTCAAGGAATTGGCATGGATCGTAGGCTGGGCCCCACCTTTCTCTTTCCGGGTCTCGGATACGGAGGGTCCTGCTTCCCCAAGGACATTCGCGCGTTGATTCATTTGGGGCGTCAATTGCAGCTTCCGATACCTTTGCTGGAGGCGATCGAAGAAGTCAACAACCGACAGAAGCATCTGCTGGTCGAGAAAGTCCTGCAGCATTTCCAGGTCGACCGGAACGATCCACAGGGGCTGTCCGGAAAACTCTTCGCGGTCTGGGGCCTTTCGTTTAAGCCACAAACCGATGACATGCGCGAAGCACCGTCGATTGTGACGATCGATCGACTCCTGCAATCGGGCGCGAAGATTTGCGCTTACGATCCCGAGGCGGCGCGAGAAGCCAGGAAGATTTTTCAGGATCGGATCGCTTATGCCGGCGACAATTATGCGGCTTTAAGAGGCGCGGACGCCCTTCTTCTTCTCACTGAGTGGAATGTGTTTCGAAATCCCGATTTCGGCAGAATGAAAAGGCTTCTGAAAGAGCCGGTGATCTTCGACGGTCGCAATCAGTACAGTCCGAGCGAGATGAAAACGCTCGGTTTTCGCTACTTCGGAATCGGGCGGCCCAGCAGCGTGCCTTAGTTCAGGCAAACCTGCGCGCCGGGAGAGTTGCTGCTTGAATTCCCGCTTCATGGTTCATCCGACAGTTTCGGTCGTCATCGTCAATTTGAACCGTGCGGAACTGCTCGCCCAGGCAGTCCGCTCGGTGCTGGACCAGTCCTTTCAGGATTTCGAGCTTATTGTCGTCGACAACGCCTCCAGCGACGGAAGCGCAGCGGCGGTTAAGGGCTTCGAGGACCCCAGGATCCGCTTGCTGCAGTTGAAAGAGAATCGCGGATTCTCCGGTGGATCCAATGCTGGGATTCAGAGGGCGCGGGGTCGCTGGATCGCACTGCTCAACAACGATGCGATCGCGCACCGAGACTGGTTGAGCCGGTTGATGGAGGCGGCCCGCCGGAATCCCTCTGCCGGCATGCTGGCCAGCAGAATCCTGTTTGAGGACGGCCGGTTCATTGATAAAGCCGGACACCTGATCTACCTGGACGGCCAAAACAGAGGTCGGGGCACCGGACAGCCAGCGAAAGGGAACTACTGTACGCCCGATGAAACTCTGTTTCCCGACGGCTGCGCGGCCCTCTATCGAAGGAAGCTGATCGAAGAAACCGGAGGTCTGGACGAGGACTTCTTCGCATATGCGGACGACGCCGACCTTGGATTACGCGCCCGTTGGCTCGGGTGGACTTGCGCATACGTTCCGGAGGCTGTGGTCTATCATCACCACTCGGCCACGTCCGGACGGTACGCTCCCCAAAAGATCTTCTGGGTCGAAAGGAATCGGGTGTGGCTAGTCTTGAAGAACTTTCCGCTGCCGCTGCTCCTGCTGAGCTTTCCGTTGACGCTGCTGCGCTATTCAGTCGGCGGTCTGGCCGCCCTCTTTGGACGGGGAGCCGCCGGAGGTTTCCGGCAGGCCCATTCCGTCCGGACGCTGATCTGGACGCTCCTGAAGGCTCAGGCGGCGGCGCTGGCCGGAAGTCGCCGCATCTGGGCCAAGAGACGTGATATCCTGAAGACTCGGCGAATCGGTTCCTGGGCGTTCTTTCGCATCCTCTGGAAACATCGGATCTCCTTGCGCGAGCTCAGTTTCAGGGAGATTCCGGACGATCGGGGCAATCTTGAAAGAGTCCCCGTCGATATGCTATGTTAAGCGCTTTTATTGCTGGCGTAGCTCAACTGGCAGAGCAACTGATTTGTAATCAGTAGGTTGGAGGTTCAAGTCCTCTCGCCAGCTCCACGGGGTCAAGGTGACGACTTGCCCGCCGTGCCCACATCGTTCGCCTATTGGTCGAGCGGCCGACATTGCTGTCCGAAGCCGCGCAGAAGCAGGGATCGGCGGCCAGCGATGGAAAGAGTCAGAACTTCGCGGAGGGGTGGCAGAGTGGTCAAATGCAACGGACTGTAAATCCGTCGGCCTCAGGTCTACGCAGGTTCGAATCCTGCCCCCTCCAATTTCCGTCGCGCGCGGTTCGTCCGGAAAGTTGCCAAGCGCCCGGGATTCAGAGATAATACAAGTTTTCGTACGGCAAGTGTTTCGGCAAGCGGGAGTAACTCAGTTGGTAGAGTCATAGCCTTCCAAGCTATTGGTCGCGGGTTCGAGTCCCGTCTCCCGCTCCAACGTAATCTAAAGAGCTGGATAAAACTCAAAACAAGGGATCGTTCGAAAAGGTCGGAAGGGCCCACGTAGCTCAGGGGTAGAGCACTTCCTTGGTAAGGAAGAGGTCACCAGTTCGATCCTGGTCGTGGGCTCCATTTGTGCTTTTCGGCACAACAGCGAAGAGGAGACGAAATGGCGAGGGAGAAATACGAGCGGACGAAGCCGCATGTAAACATTGGAACGATCGGGCACGTGGACCACGGCAAGACGACGTTGACGGCGGCGATCACGGCGGTGTTGGCCAAATCGAATCCGAAGGTCAAGCAGCGGACGTTTGATTCGATCGACAACGCGCCGGAGGAGCGGGAGCGAGGGATCACGATCGCGACGGCGCACGTGGAGTACGAGACGGAGAACCGTCATTACGCGCACGTGGACTGTCCCGGGCACGCC
>DATKAT010000201.1:0-5609 GCA_035514675.1 Acidobacteriota bacterium
CAGTTCGTATTCCTCTTCAGCGGACAGGGGCTGAAACTGGCTGATCTCCAGCAGATATCTCCGCAGAGGATCGAGTTTCGCGAGCGAGTGCTTGCCTTCCTGCGGCAACTCGTCCGCCTTCCTCCGGCCGAGGACCGATGATAGGAGTTCTTCTTCCTCCGCGAGCTTGTCTTTGGCGGGATCTCCAGTCATGGCTGAAATGAGTTTACCATAGCGCCGGAGGGCCCCGAGGAGGTCAGCAACGAGCCCGCATTTCTCACACGGGTCCGCCGCGAGGCGGCGGAGAGCGGCGCGGAACCAAGGCGCGCGGCGAAGGCCCGCGCAGTCGTACTCGTGCAGTACGTCGAGCAGGCCGAGGATCGGCAACGCAGCCAGGCGGGATGCAGTGCCGCCCGACTGTAGACGAACTTCTGACACAGGACACTAGGGGAGTCGCAACCCGAAGGAATCGCCATGAACGAATTTGAGAACCTGCACGTCGAATTCTCCGAAGGCGTGGCCGTCGCGACGTTCAACCGCCCGGAGGTCATGAACGCCCTGAATCAACGGACTCTGGAGGAGCTGGATGCGCTGCTGCAGAAGCTCGAAGGGGACGACGGGGTGGGGATCCTGATCCTGACCGGAGCGGGAGGCAAGGCGTTTGTGGCCGGGGCCGACATTCGGGAGTTCAGTCGACTGGACGCTCTTTCCGCGCGCGGGCTGGCCCTGAGAGGCCAGCGGCTCTTCACGCGGCTGGAAGAGTTCTCCCGGCCCGTGGTGGCGGCCGTTAACGGGTTCTGCCTGGGGGGCGGCTGCGAGCTGGCGCTTGCGTGCCATATTCGCATCGCCTCCGAGAATGCGAAATTCGGCCAGCCCGAAGTTAAGCTGGGGATTATCCCAGGCTACGGGGGCACGCAGAGGCTGACCCGCTTGGTCGGAAAAGGAAAGGCTCTGGAACTGATCCTGACCGGAGAGATGATCGCCGCTTCCGAAGCGAAGGAAATCGGACTGGTCAACCACGTCGTTGCCGCCGAGAATTTGCTCCCCTTCTGCCGGGAGCTGGCTGGTAAAATGCTGAAGAACGGTCCGCTGGCCCTTCGCTATGCGATTCAGGCCGTCAACGGAGGCGCGGAAATGTCGCTGCACCAGGGGCTGGATTACGAAGCGACCCTGTTCGGCCTTTCGGCGGCCAGCGAGGATATGAAGGAAGGAACGCGGGCCTTTCTGGAAAAGCGGAAACCAGAGTTTCAAGGAAAATAGGAGTCGACGGCAGCATGCAAAAAGTGGAAGGGCGATTGGACGCTTCGTCCCTGCGTCTGGCCTTTATCGTCAGCCGGTTCAACAGCATGATCACCGACAAGCTGCTGGAGGGGAGTCTGGACCTGTATCTTCGATGCGGAGGAAAGATGGAGAACTGCTCCGTCTACGCCGTGCCCGGCAGCTTCGAAATTCCGATGACTGCCGCTCGCGTGGCCGCCACTGGAAAGTACGACGCCGTGGTGTGTCTTGGCTGCCTCATCCGGGGCGAAACCGGGCACTACGACTACATCGCCAGCGAAGTCGCCAGCGGCATCTCGCGAGTCGCCGTCGAGCGCCAGATTCCGGTCACCTTCGGCGTCATTACTGCGGATACGGTCGAACAGGCCATCAGCCGCGCCGGACTCAAGTACGGCAACAAGGGAGTCGAGGCCGCTTCGGCGGCGATTGAAATGGCCTCCCTCTATCGCAAGATCGCGGAAGCGGATTCCAAATGAGCCGGCGAAAGACCAGGGAATGCGCCCTCCAGATGCTGTTTCAAAACGACATGACCGATGCCGATCCGGAAGAAATCCGCAAGCTGTTCTGGGCCTCCCAGCGAGCTGAGGCCGGCGAAAGGGCGTTCGCCGACCACCTGTTTCAGAAAGCGGTCGAGAATCGCGAAGTCATCGACGGATTCATCCAGCAGTTCGCCCGGCGGTGGAGCCTGCGGAGGCTGGCCGTCGTCGATCGCAACCTGCTAAGGATGGCCATCGCCGAATTCCTCTATGCGGACACGCCGCGGGCAGTGGTCATCGACGAGGCCGTCGAGATCGCCCGCCGCTTCGGCACGGAAAAGTCGCCCGAATTCATCAACGGCATATTGGACGCCGTCAAGGACGAATTGGAGCGCAGTCCGGCATGAGCACCCAGACAGATCTCGTCGAGCAGCGACGAACCCATCTGAGGGAAATCCAGGATCTGGGCCTGGATCCGTATCCCCACCGCTTCGAAAGGACCCACACCGTCGCGCAGCTGCAGGAGCAGTTCTCCAGCCGGTCCGCAGAGGAGCTGGAGTCTGATGAGGCGAAGATTCGCGCGGCGGGACGACTGACGGCGCTGCGCGGACACGGCAAAGCCGGGTTCGGTCACCTTGCGGGCGACGGCAGGAAAATCCAGATCTACGTCCGACAGGATCGCGTGGGCGAATCGGATTACAAGCTGTTTCGATTGCTCGACATCGGCGACATCGTGGGCGTCGAAGGGGCCATGTTTCGCACCCGAACCGGGGAGCTGACCGTTTTCGTCGACCGCCTTCACTTTCTGGCCAAATCGCTCCTCCCGCTTCCCGAGAAGTGGCACGGCCTGACGGAGGTGGAAACCCGCTACCGCCAGCGCTATCTGGATCTGATCGCAAATCCCGAGGTCAGGCGGATCTTCACCATCCGCAGCCGCACGATTTCAGAAGCTCGAAAGTTTCTGGAAGGGCGCGATTTCCTGGAGGTGGAAACCCCCATGATGCAGGCGCTTGCAGGGGGCGCGCCCGCCCGCCCGTTTGAGACCTATCACGAGGCGCTGGGGCTGACGCTTTACCTTCGGGTAGCCCCGGAACTCTATTTGAAAAGGCTCGTCGTCGGCGGCTTCGATCGCGTCTTCGAACTGAATCGCAACTTCAGAAACGAGGGAATCTCCACGCAGCACAATCCCGAGTTTACGATGCTGGAATTCTATCAGGCCTACGCGGATTACAACGATCTGATGGACCTGACCGAAGACATGCTCCGAACCGTTGTTGCCGCCGCCATCGGAACGCTGGAAACCGACTTCAAAGGAGAGACCATCCGCTTTCAGGAGTTCCAGCGATTCTCCATGGTCGAGGCGATTCAGCGCTTCTGGCCCGGAGACGATCCTCCAACCGAGCAGGTGTTGGCGGAAGCAGCATCGCTGCAAAGCCTGCTGGCCTCCCTGCAGGTCGAGCCGGACGCGAACGCCGGATGGGGGCGAATGCTCGGCTTGCTTTTTGAGACCGTCGCCGAAAAGCGTCTCATACAGCCCACCTTCATCTACGATTTCCCCGTGGAGCTTTCCCCCCTGTCCAAGAGAAAGGACGGCGATCCTCGATTCGTGGAAAGGTTCGAGCTGTTTGTCGGCGGAATGGAATTGGCCAACGCCTACAGCGAGCTGAACGATCCCGCCGAGCAAAGGGAACGATTTGAAGAGCAGCTCCGCCAGAGAGCCGGCGGGAACCTCGAGGCCCATCAAATGGATGAAGACTACGTCAAAGCCCTCAGCTATGGAATGCCGCCGACCGCCGGCGAAGGAATCGGCATCGACCGGCTGGTCATGATCCTGACCGGGTCGAGTTCGATCCGAGAGGTCATCCTGTTTCCGCAACTGCGACCCGCGACGACGGGAGGCTGAGGGGCGGGTCTGCCATCGAGACCCGGAAGGAACCGACAGTGAAATTCGAACTGTTCGTCGCCCTCCGATACCTGAAGGCCCAACGGAAGCAGGCGCTGATTTCCATCGTCTCGATTATTTCCATCCTGGGCGTGGGCGCCGGCGTGGCGGCCCTGATCGTCGCCCTCTCGCTGAACAACGGTTTCCAGGACGAATTTCAGCGGCGCATTCTGGGGGCCACCTCTCACGTGAATCTGGTCGGAACGGGGAACGCCTCGATCCCAGAATTTCAGGCGGTCATGGCGTCGGTCTCGGGACACCCCGAGGTCACCAGCATGATGCCGACCGTCTACGGTTGGACACTTTTACAGAGCGGCTTTCGACAAGAGCCCGCGGTGCTGAAGGGAATCGGCCTGGCCGATGACCGAGCCGTCAAGCAGTTGTTCGCCGACCTGGCCCTGGTGGAGGGAAGCCTGGAGGAGTTTCAAAGGGAACGGAGACTGCCGCTGATCTTGCTGGGCAAAAACCTGGCCGACACTCTTGTCGTTTCCGCCGGGGACGAAGTCCGAGCCGTGGGCTTGAAAGGGGAACTGTCGCCCCTTGGACAAATGCCGCGAGTTCGTCTGTTTCGGGTAGCCGGAATCTTCGAGTCGGGGCTCTTCGAGTACGACGCCCACTGGGCCCTGATTCCTCTGGAACAAGCCCAGAGCTTCTTTTCCCTGCGGCCCGACGAAGTCTCGGCGATTGAGTTTCGCATTCAAAACATCCACGCTGCGTTCAGCTTGGCGGAGGACCTGCGCCGGGAGGCCGGTCCCGGATTTTCAACCAATACATGGGTGGACCTGAATCGGCCCCTGTTCGCGGCTCTGCGGCTGGAAAAGCTGGCAATGACGGTGGCCATCGGCTTGATCATTCTGGTGGCGTCGCTCAACATCGTCAGCACGCTGACCCTGATGGTGATGGAAAAAAACCGCGACATCGCCATCGTCAGCGCGATGGGCGGAACTCCGCGCACCGTCATGAAGATCTTTATGCTGCAGGGCGTGATGATCGGAACGGTCGGCACCTTCCTGGGCGCCCTGATCGGAAGCGCCGCCGTCTGGTACTTCGACGCCTACCGCCTGTTCAGCCTCGAACAGGAGGTCTACCAAATCCCCTACGTCCCCTTTCATCTGCAGGCGTTCGACTTGGTCGTCATCTGCTCGCTGGCCGTCCTGATCAGCTTCCTGGCCACCCTCTATCCAGCCCGCTCCGCCGCCCGCCTCGACCCCGTCGAAGCGCTGCGGTACGAATGAGTTCGTGCTTGGTGCGAGGTGCTGGGTGCTGGGTGCTGGGTGCTGGGTGCTGGGTGTAGCAACCCCCTCCAAACACGCCTGGAATTTGAACCTGCCCGTATACCGGCGTCCGTTCTATTTGGCCACGATATTTTCCCCTGAGCTCAGGAGAAAATATTATCTCCCTGCTCCCCATTTTATTAGCCATTCGGGTGGTTCGGATTGTGGGGGCAAGGTTGCAGCACCGAGCACCCAGCACCTCGCACCCCGCACCTCGCACCTCGTACCCAGCACCCAGCACCTCGCACCCAGCACCGCGCACCTCGCCGCAGCGCTATAATCGGGATCTTAATGAGCTGGGAATATCTGCTTCAGGTGCGGAATCTCTCGAAGAGCTTTCCATCGGGCGAGGGCCGACTGACGGTTCTTCGCGACCTCGATTTGGCGGTGGCCTCAGGCCGGATGGTGGCCGTGACGGGGGAGAGCGGATCCGGAAAAAGCACGCTGCTGCACCTGGTGGGTGGGATGGATCGGCCTGACGGCGGGACCGTCCGCGTGGCCGGGACAGAGCTGGCTTCTCTGGACGCCGAGGCCCGAGCCAGGTTTCGAAACCGGGCGATCGGATTCGTCTTTCAGTTCCACCACCTGCTTCCCGAATTCACCGCAGCCGAGAACGTAGCCTTTCCCCTGTTCTTGAGACGGGTCTCCCGGCAGGAGGCG
>DATKAT010000202.1:0-3744 GCA_035514675.1 Acidobacteriota bacterium
GAGATGATGCGGAAAGTGCCTTCGAAATTCTCGGCGACGCCGGCGATTTCTTCCAGGAAGAGTGAAACCATTCGGCCTGGGCCGAGGGCGATCTGCACTTGCTCGCTCCACTCGTCAGTCAGACTCTCAACTTCGATCTCGACGGTTGCGGCCAAAGCCGGGGAAGGATTGGCCATTGCGATTCCGACGCTCGACCCGTCGCCGGCATTTCGGCTCACAAAGGCCGTGAAGGTTTCCGAGGGCGAGGAGGAGGCGATGCCCGCCTCGCGAAACGGGGCGCCCGCCTCGTCCTCAAGAGCGAACAGCACCGATCCCTTGAAGACTCCGTCGCCGATCGCCCGAACCCACCCGACATAGAGAGGTTCCGAGGCACCGCCCGTCAAAAAACTGCGCGCGGAGCGGGGCGGCAGGTCAAAGGGGAAGGTCGGGCCCGCGATCCCGTCGACCTGAACCTGCGCAGGCGCGCCTTCGACGTCGAAGAACTCGATCGATCCTGAAATCGTCTGCATGGTGTCGTTGGTGAGAATCAGGCGGCTGCGGAACCTGGCCGCATCGGATGAGCCATCGCCAACAAAGGCAAACAATTCCTCCCATCCGAACTGAATCCGGAACACGTCGCCACCTGCGAGATCCAGAACGTAAAGCTCCCCCTGTTCGTCCTCTCCGAAGGATGCGATCGATAAGGAGGTCCGCAGGAGCGTTTTCCGGACCCATACGCCCCCAGGCCGCTCCGTCAAGGACCATATGGTCCCTGACCTGAAGTCGCCGAAGATGTACGAGCCGAACAGGGGCGTTGGTTGGGCGCCGCGGTAGACATAACCGCCCGTGACGGATTGGCCTTCATCCCTGCCGTATTCCGCAATCGGCAGCTCCAGTCCAGTCGGATCGCACTCCGCGCCCGGCGGGAAGCAGAGGCTGCCCTCCATGATGCTCCAGCCGTAGTTTTTCCCCGGCTTGACGATATTGACTTCCTCGCGCATGTTCTGCCCGACGTCTGCTGCGAAAAGCCGCCCACCGGCTCGGTCGAACGAAAAGCGCCAGGGATTGCGGAATCCCCACGAGTAAGTCTCCTCTCGGAAACCGGCCACGCCGACAAAGGGGTTCGTCGAGGGGATCGCAAAGGGATCGCCGCTATCCACGTCGATCCTCAAAATCTTCCCGTGAAGCGTTGCTGGATTCTGGCCGTTTCCGAAGGGATCCCCGGCCCCGCCGCCGTCTCCGGTTGCAACGTAAAGGAGCCCATCCGGGCCGAATGCCAACATCCCTGCATTGTGATTCCGGGCCGGCTGCGTCAGTTCAAACAGGATCCTTTCTGAGGGACTGGCGAGATCCGGGTGCACCGCCGAAACGTTGAATTCCGATAAGACAGTGCGGTCAGGACCATTCAGGGTGGTGGCGTAGTTGACGAAAAACCTTCCATTGACAGCGAATTCGGGGTGAAAAGCAAGTCCCAACAGCCCCATCTCACCAACCGCGCTGATTTTGGACGAAATATCCAGAAACGGCGTCGCGATGACCTGGCCTTCCTTGGCGATGAGAATTCGTCCGGGACGCTCCACCAAGAAGACGCGCCCGGAACCGTCCCCCGCATGGGTTAAGAAAAGGGGCTGATTCAAGCCGGAAAAGACCGGCTGAAGCGAAATCGCTGATTCCGCAAATGCCGCAGTTGATAGAAGGATGCCGAACGACAGGATGGAGAGGGTTCGCTGCATGCCCTCGATTATACCAATCACTCGTCGAGGGGCCCGGACTCGCTGACGGCTTTCAGGGCGATCTCGTGCAGACGCCCGTTGCTGGCGATCAATCCGCGATTGTTTGCCAGGGTTCGACCGGCTGTAAAGTCCAGCGGATTTCCCTCCAGGTCGGTGACCGTCCCGCCGGCCTCCTCGACAACGCGCATGCCGGCGGCGTGATCCCAGATTTTTTCACGGTAATCGGGTGAGCGGGAGCTGATGAGACGAAAGAGAACGTCCCCAATGCCGGCGGCGATGAGTCCATACTTGGCTTGACTGTCCAGGGCGATCGGTTCCGCCTTGGCTTTCAGGCAGGACCTAATCAGCTCCAGTTGATCGACATTGGTGTGCCCCTTCTCGAACGAACGGAGAATTACGGCCTCTTCCGGATTGCGACAGGAAGAAACCTGAACCGGGCGAAAGCGATCCTTCTGCAGATCGGTCACCCAGCACCCTTTCCCTAGCAGGGCCAGAAAGAGCGTTCCAGAAGATCCGGCCGTGACTTTCCCCCGGTTCCGAATGTGTGCGGGATTCTCGACTTCGGAAAGATCAAGCGTCGGGCAGGCCAGGGCGCCCAAGGTCACAGTTCCTGATTCCAGGCGAGCCAAAGCGATTGCGTACTGATCGCCGCGAAGGAACCCTTTGGTGCCGTCGATGGGGTCCAGAACCCATCCGTCGCGGCCGGGCGTGCCCTGACCCCGGTCGATCCACTCCATGACCAGTTCCGGATTTGCTTCGGGCAGGAAATCAGCCAGAAAATGACTTACCTTCAGCAACGATGAGCGGCCGCTCGCTTGACTCAAACTGCGGGAGGATTCCTCTGCTGTCAACGAGTCGTCGGGGAAATGCTTTTGCAGGAGAGCCGAGATCAGAGCCTGCACCGAAAAATCGGCAACGGTTACCGGGGATCGATCTTCTTTGGTCAGGGATGCGCCGACCATCTCTTCTTGAATGCGTCGGGTCAACAGACTCGCTTTTCGAACGATCTCCACGGCGAAGCTGGCTTCGGGTCCGGTTGCATATGCCTGCTTCATCCGCCTGGATTCCCCAGTCTGTTCGGTCCTTACGATTGCCGCTTCTCTCAGGTTCGCTCCGGCGGATGGGCGAAGCCAGAGACCCGGGCCGATCTGGTGAGCCGCCCAGGACTCGAACCTGGAACCTAGTGATTAAGAGTCACTTGCTCTACCAGTTGAGCTAGCGGCCCACACCGGATGGGAGCCTCATTCTAGTCAGGGGAATTTACATTTGTCAACGCAGCACAAGACCGAGGCGGTCGAGAGAGAGGGGGCATTCAGCGATGACGCTGTGGGGGGGCTCGCCCGCGAAATGCCGTTCCTCAGGCGGGAGGCGCGTGGCCAGTTGTGGAACTCGGGCCACGGTTGGCCGGAGGCCGTAACCGTTCGGCGCGGCGTCTCAGACTCGAGCTGCAGATTCCAAGCGTCACGCGCACTGAATCTAGCCAGATTCGAGGAGCCCCAATTCCCTGGCGACCTTGCAGAAGGCATTCACTGCGCTCTTGAGTTGCCGGCGCGAGTGTGCGGATGAGACCTGGACGCGAATCCGCGCTTGACCGCGGGGAACGACAGGATAGCTGAATCCGACCACGAAGATGCCCAATCGGCTCAAGCGGTCAGCCATCTCCACTGTCAACCTCTCTTCGCCGATCATAATCGGAACGATCGGATGGATTCCCTCTTCGATCCGAAATCCGCGGCTCTTCATTTCAGAACGGAAGTACCGAGTGTTTTCCCGAAGTCGGTCGATGAGGTCTCGATTGGAATCGATCAGATCCAGTGCGTGAATGGAGGCCGAAACGATTGGCGGAGCCAGACTGTTGGAGAAGAGATACGGACGTGAGCGCTGGCGCAGTAGATCTACGATTTCCTGCCGGCCGGTCGTAAAGCCTCCGGAAGCCCCTCCCACAGCCTTCCCCAGTGTGCTGGTGATGATGTCGATTCGCCCCTCCACACCGAAGTGCTCCGGCGTTCCGCGTCCGGTTTCGCCAAAGAAG
>DATKAT010000203.1:0-3277 GCA_035514675.1 Acidobacteriota bacterium
TTCGTGCACTGCAGCAGCAATGGGGTCCTGGGCAAGATCGAGCGACTGCCTGCGAACGAAGCGACGCCGTGCCGTCCCACCAATGTTTATGAACGAACCAAGCTGCTTGGGGAGCAGGAAGCGCTGGGCTTTTTCCGAAAATTTCAATTTCCGGTGGTCGTAGCCCGTCCGTCCTGGGTGATCGGTCCATCCTGCACTCGCACCGCGCGGCTGTTGCGGGCCGTTCTGAATCGCCGATTCATCGTCTTCGGAAGCGGAAAGACCCTTCGACATCCCATTTACATCTCCGACGCGGTTCGGGGACTGGAGCTATGCGCCCTCCGGGGCAAGCCCGGAGAAGTGTACCTGCTTGCTGGAGAGAAACCCGTAACCGTCACGGAACTGGTTGAAACGATCTCCTCCCTGCGGGGTCTGCGGCCTCCCTCAATTCGCCTGCCAGTCCTTTTCGGGCTGACCGCTGCATACTTGCTGCAGCGGGGCTGCGGATTGCTGCATTGCCGCGCGCCCATCACCCTCCGTACCCTCGATTTTTTCATCAAGGACAACGCATACGATACCAGCAAGGCGCGCCGCGAGCTGGGCTTTGTCCCGACGGTGACGCTGCGGGATGGACTGGAAAAGTCCCTGGCCGGCCTGGAAGCGGGTTGAATCACTGTGAACGAAGAGTCGGCCAGTACAGTGCGGACGGTAAGTGATTATTGGGACAGCCACGTTCTGGGGTTTCAATACGTCACCGATTCAAGCCTTGAGCCGGGGACGCCTGAATTCTTCGCCCACATCCGGCCGTGGATGAATCCATTCAAATTTCCATGGATCATGGAGCGGATCGAAAGGGAGTCTGCGTTGCTCCAAGGTAAGCGCCTATTGGAAATCGGCTGCGGAATGGGGTACGACAGCCTGGAGTTTTTAAAGCGAGGCGTTCGCGTGGTCGCCACTGACCTGACTCCCAATGCGGTCAGCATGGCCCGACGGCACTTCGAGGTCGAGGGAGTCGAGGCGGAGGAAGTGCGCATTGCCGATGCGTTCGAACTCCCGTTCCCCGATGACAGCTTCGATGCCGTGTGGTCCAATGGGGTCTTCCATCACACCGGAGACACGAAGCGAGCGATCCAGGAGGCTCGACGGGTACTGAAGCCGGCCGGCCGAGCCATCATCTCGCACTTTTATCGCCGCCCCTCGTGGATGTATGCGCTGCACCGCTTCGGACGGGAAAATATCGAATTTCGGGATCAGGACCCGCCTTTCAATGAGTTCTACACAGAGGCGGAAATCTTGTCGATGTTTACGGGCTACCGAGTCCTCGAAGCGGCGAAGGACCACTTTCGAGCGCTTCCCGTGCGCCGCGACGGGTTGAAAGCCGCCCTGTACAAATACGGTTTCCGTCCCGCATACAATCTTCTCCCTGAAAAGTTTGCAAAAAAGCTCGCCTACAAGCTTTCCGTAACCGCGGTGAAAATATAGTGTGCGGGATTTGCGGCAAATACAGCCCTGACGGAGTCCAGGCCGCCGATTTACAGCCGATGCTGGACTCCATGGCGCATCGGGGCCCGGACGATGAGGGATTCTACGTGAACGGCCGGATCGGACTGGGGAGCCGCCGTCTGAGCGTTATCGATTTGCGCGGCGGCCGCCAGCCCATTTCCAACGAGCAGGCAACGATCTGGACTGTACACAACGGCGAGATCTATAACTACAGGGAGCTGCGGCGGGAATTGGAAGAGGCCGGGCACGTCTTTCGCACGGAATCTGACACCGAGGTGATCGTGCACCTGTATGAGGAGCATGGCGAGAGCTGCGTTGAGAAACTCAACGGGATGTTCGCCTTCGCCATTTGGGATGAAAAGCGCCAGAAGCTGCTTCTGGCCCGGGACCGCATCGGTCAAAAACCCCTGTTTTACGTTCATGATGACCGGGGCTTTTCGTTCGCTTCAGAACTGAAGGGCCTCCTGGCAAACGGCGAACGAAGGCGGGAAATCGATTTCCAGTCGATTCATCACTTCCTGTCCCTCCGGTTCATACCGCCTCCGAAAACCATGCTTCGAAACTTCCATAAGCTTCCCGCCGCGCATGTGTTGACCTTTCAAAACGGAGCGGTCCGAATGTTTCGTTACTGGAATCTTTCCTTTCGGAACAAGCTGGCGCTGCCCGAGGAAGAACTGATGGAGGCCCTGCACCTGAAACTGACGCAGGCGGTCAGGGACCATTTGGTCAGCGACGTGCCAGTGGGCGCCTTTTTGAGCGGCGGCATGGATTCCAGCATGATCGTCGCCCTGATGGCCGGAGAATTGGGGCCTGGATTCAAGACTTTTTCGATCGGCGTAGCCGATCAGGGCTTCAACGAGCGCCCTTACGCTCGAATGGTCGCAGAGCGGTACCGGACCGAACACATCGACGAATGTGTCGAGTCCGATGTGATTCTCACTTTGCCGGAAATCGTTTGGCACATGGACGAACCGTCGGATCCGATCGCCGCCTGTCAGTTTCGCGCGGCCGCGCTTGCGTCGCGTCATGTGAAAGTGGCGGTGGGCGGAGATGGCGGAGACGAGCTGTTCGGGGGCTTCGATCGATATCTCGGAATCGGTTTTGCCGGCCATTACGCCCGGATGCCGGAATTCTTTCGGCAACACGCCGTCGGACCGGTGCTGACCCATCTGCCGGAGAGCTTTTCCTACAAGAGTCTGACCCAGCAATTGCGATGGGTCCATCGACTTTCCTTCCTGCCCGGCCTGGCGGAACGCTACGCTGAGGCGACCCTTTTCTTCCGGTTCAATCACGCGGACAAGCAACGGCTCTTTGGCCCGGCTCTCTGGAATCAGGTTGAGGCGTTCGATTCAGCGGGAATCATTGCGGAGCAATTCGAGGCTGCTGAGGGCGGAGACGACCCGGTTGACAAGATGCTCTATGCCGACTACCTGACCCGCTTGGCCGAACATTCGCTCATGTTGACGGACCGCATGACCATGGCTCATGGGCTCGAGTTGCGCTCGCCGTTTTTGGACCACGAATTGGTGGAACTGATGGCGGCATTTCCCAGCAACCTCAAAATCCGCGGCGGAGTTCTCAAATACGCGCTCCGAAAGCTGGCCGCCGAGTACCTTCCAGAAGCGATCAGGGGACGGGGCAAACAAGGGTTCATGTTTCCAATCGCCGCCTGGTTCCGGAAAGATCTCCACGGCTTCCTGGAGCGATTCCTTCTGGAGTCCTCCTTTGTGCGTCAGGGAGTCTTTCAAAAGCAGGAAGTCCGGCGCCTCGTCGAAGAGCATCGTCGGAATCGGCG
>DATKAT010000204.1:0-2430 GCA_035514675.1 Acidobacteriota bacterium
TCCGGAGGAAACGGGTTTATGGCGCAGCACGATCCGCGCCTGCTGTTCGGGCTCGGTCAACTGGAACGGGCCGAGTGGGTGGAAATTCGCTGGCCCTCCGGAAGCGTCGAACGCTTCGGCCCCGTGCGGGCGGGCCAGACATTAAGCGTTCGCGAGCGCGACGATCGAGAAATGATGGTGATGGAAGCGATTTCGAAAGGAACCCTTCCGGATCCGATCGGCGCTGACGAGCGCCTGTGGCGCAAACTGACCGTCGAACCGGGCGACCGCTTCCCCTCCCTGCCGGTTGTCGAGCTGATGCGAACCGATGCGACGGAAGAAGTCTTTCAAACGGAGCCGGGAGCGCGTTATCTGCTGAATTTCTGGGCCAGCTACTGCGGTCCCTGCCGACAGGAAATGCCGGAGCTGGAAAGGCTCAAAGGCAGCCTGGCCGAGGCCGGCATCCGCCTGATCGGGATCGGCCTGGACACGGATTTCGAGGCCGCCCGAAATTTCGCCGAACTGGTTGGGGTCACCTACCCGCTGTACCAGACCGATCCCGCTCATCTGGCAGCTCTTTTCGCGGATGCGGAGATCTTGATCCCCTTGTCGATCGTCGTCGACGAGCGGGGGAGAGCCGACGACGCCTTTGCGGGATGGAACGCGGAGAAGCTCGAGCGCCTGAAAGCTTTGATTCCATGACTCGCTTCTTCGTTCCGGCCGCCGCGCTGATTCTATCCGCATCTCTGGTCGGCGCCCAGGGCGGCGATAAGCCCCGAAAGATCCGTCTGTCCGGGGACCTGCGCTTTCGCATGGAGTCCGACTTTGACGGCCTGCGCGCCGACGGAGCCCCTCAAAGCGACCGCACCCGCGGGAGGCTCCGCGCCAGATTGGCGGGAACGCTGCAGGCCCGCCCCTGGCTGCTGTTCGCCGCCAGGCTGCGGACGGGTTCAGTCGGCAGCCAGCAGTCGCCTCATGTGACGTTGTTCGACCTGAATGGAAACCCGCTGGGAGACCACCACGTCGTCCCCGATCAGTACTACCTGAAGCTCTCACAGGGGCGAAACTGGATATGGGCGGGTCGAAACCAGTTTCCCTTCTGGAGGCAGAACGAAATCTTCTGGGATGACGACGTCACTCCGACCGGGGTGGCGGGCGCTTATGCGCTGCCGGGCACGGGCCGCCGCCTGCAGGCGATCGCCGGAATCTTTACGCTCCCGGACGGCGCCGTCCGAGTCCAGGGGAATCTGAAGGCCGGGCAGCTGCTCTGGGAAGACTCTTTCCAGTCTCAAACGATGCGCATCAAGGGGGCGGCCGGATTCTACAAGATCGACGGCCGTGCCGGAGTGCGTCACCTGCGTGCCGAGTTTGCGGCGCGGGATTACTCCCTCCTGCAAACCGGCGCTGAAGCTCGCCTCGACGGCCTTCCCCTCCCGTTGAGCCTGGGTGCGGAATGGACGCGCAACCGAGACGCAAGAGCGTCGCTGATCAGAGGCCAAGACGTCGGCTACCTTCTGACGGCTTCGCTGGGCGCCGCCGACCGGGCGGGAGACGCAAGCCTCTCGTATTTTTACGCGAAAATCGGGCGCTGGGCCGTTCACCCCTCTTACGGTCAGGACGACTGGTTTCGTTGGGGAACGGCGACGCAGACCGACTCCAGCGATTTCAAAGGGCACGAATGGCGCGTGGTCTACCGGTGGAGCGATCGCCTGACGGTGGTGGGACGCGCGTTCAGCGTCGGCGCTCTTAGCGATGCAAAAAGAGCCAAGCGCCTGCGGGTGGATCTCAATTACCGGTTCTGAGCGGGTTGTTCCACCGGATGCCGAACCGCTGTGGACTGGCTCCCCGACATTTCCCTCTTAGCCCGGATTTTGCACGCGGGTCCGTCGCGAGGCGACGGAGGGCGGCGTGATGCAAGGCGCGCGACGAAGGCCACCGCAGTCGTACTCGTGCAGTACGTCGAGGAGGCCAAGGAGCGGCAACGCGGCAGACGCGTCTATATCCAACGCCGCAGCAGGAGCTGCGTGCAAGATCCGGACTAGCGCGTTCATTGCGGCAGGTTGATTCTGAGCAGGCCCTCAGTGCTGCGTTCTACGTGCCGGGAGCTGGGAGATCAGAGGCTGTGGGCCCTGCATTCCGGATCCGGGCTGCCGGCTCCCGCATTTCCCCTACGGCTCCCTCCCTTTCGGCAGATCCACTTTCCGAAGTCCGCACCATTCGAACCCCATTTCTGACAGTTTCCGTCGCTGCTCCTCCGGAATTACGAGAGGAAACGGGGGCTCGCCGGCGCCGGTCAACCGGTCCAGCAGAGCGATCTGATGCAGCAGCGTCCGCGCCAGAACCGAAGGGCTGACCACTTCGTCGGTCTCCTCTCGGCTGTGGTGAAAGTGGCGGGCCGCAGCGAAGGTCTTCCGGTAGTACCAGGCGCTGGGAATTCCGGCCAGGTTCAGG
>DATKAT010000205.1:0-7337 GCA_035514675.1 Acidobacteriota bacterium
CGTCAACAGGCGCCCATTTCTTCGATCCACCAGGACCCTGCGATGCCAGTCGCAGGCTCGAAGCCTGCTCTTCCCCGGAACATAAACGGCTCGAACCGTCTGTTCGCAGTGCGGACCGGGGAGGAGCCGACTCTGCGCGCAGAGGCTTAGACTTTCCAGCCGCACGCCGATGGGAGGCTCGCCGGCGGTCTGCGCACTCCCCTTCCCCTCGATTCGAAACAGATCGAACAGCAGCGGAGCGGCGTGCTCGGCTCCCGACAGGCCTTTCCGAGGCTCTCCGTTGAAGTTTCCCACCCAGACTCCGATGGTGATCTCCTCGTTGTATCCCACCGCCCATCCATCCCGATGTCCGAAGGAGGTGCCCGTCTTCCAGGCGATGGCGGGAGCGTCGCGTGACTGTCGCCAGGATGAGGGGAGATCGGGTCGTTGCAATTGGGCCAGATGCCGCCCTGTCAGCCAGGCCGCTTCGCGGGAAAGGAGACGGTCCTCCGGAGGCTGGGAGTGCAGGGCGTCCGGGAGGATGCTCCAGGGACGATGAACGCCGCCTTGCGCCAGAGTCGCATACAAGTTGGTCAGCTCCAGCAGGTTGACTTCGCCGGAACCGAGGATCAAGGACAGGCCGTAATGAGCGGGCGCTTCGTTCAGGGTGGTCAGCCCGGCTCGGTTCAGAAAATAGTGGAAATCCGCGACGCCATAGTCATGGAGAAGCCGAACGAACGGGACGTTCAGTGAATGAACCAGCGCGCTTCCGGCAGTGACCTTGCCTCGAAACTTGCCGTCGTAATTCTCCGGCGAATATCCTGAAAAGTCTGTCGGAACGTCCAGCAGGACGCTGTCTGGAATGATCGCTCCGCGGTCCAGCGCCAGCGCAAAAAGCAGCGGTTTCAATGCGGACCCGGGGGAGCGGGCCGCCAGAGCTCCGTTGACCTGCCCCTGAAACCGCTCCTCCAGGAAGCCGGCCGACCCCACCAGAGCTCGCACCAGACGGGTCTGGTTGTCCAGAACCACCACCGCAGCGTTTCCGATCCCCTCGGATCGGAGCTCCTGAATCCGTTGGCGTACGATCTTTTCGGCGCTCCGCTGCAGATTGAGATCCAACGAGGTCCGCAGCCGGTACTGGGATGGGCGCCAGTTGCGCGCCAGCTGTGAAAAATGGGGCGCCGCGAAGGGCGCAGCTCTTCGGGCCTCGGGAAGCTGGTGCCTGCGGGCGGCCGCGACCTGTTCGGACGAAAAATCCCCTCGCTCTTCCAGAGCATCCAGAAGACGGTCGCGCACCCGCTGCGCGGCCCGCGGGCGCCGAATCGGGTTAAAGTCATTGGGCGAGCGAGGAACCACGGCCAGGAGGGCCGCCTCCCCGAGGACCATCTGAGAAGGCTCCTTTCCGAAATAAAAAAAGGAGGCGGCTCCGGCGCCTTCCAGGTTGCCTCCCACCGGTATCAGATTGAGGTACAGCTCCAGCAGCTCCCGTTTTGAAAAATGCCATTCCAGCTGCAAGGCTCGCAGAGTTTCCCAGAGCTTGCCGGCAACCGTGCGTTCCTTGGGTTCGATCATTCGGGCGATCTGCATGGGGATCGTTGAACTGCCCGATACGACGCGCCCGGCACGCAGATTGCTCCAGGCCGCCCGCAGGACGGACAGCGGGTTGACGCCAGGGTGATAATGAAACCAGCGATCCTCCGACGCGACGATGGTTCGAACCAGCGCCGGCGACGCTTCTTCCAAGGCGATGGGCAGACGCCACTTCTCGTCGGCCGCCAGAAA
Source organism: Acidobacteriota bacterium (assembly GCA_035514675.1). Taxonomy (GTDB): domain Bacteria; phylum Acidobacteriota; class UBA6911; order RPQK01; family JAPXNP01; genus DATKAT01. The sequence continues at coordinate 1,762 of DATKAT010000205.1, forward strand.
GATCCGGACGGGTCGGCCGTCGCGGTCTTCAATGACCTGCGAGTGCGGCCGATGCAGGGGTTCCAGGGGAAGCGGAAAATGGCGGTCAAAGAGAAAAGCAGCCACCAGAGGAGTCGCCACTGCGACCGGAGCAAGCAGAGCGGCCGCTCGTCTCGGGAAACGCCGGATCGTCCGTCTCATCTGGGCGCCCCGATTTCCATCGCGCGCTGCGGTCCGGACCCGACCCGCGAGGGATCGTACATGGCTTCGGCAAAAGCGGGGGGAACGCGGAAGAGGCCTGGCGAAACGGCTCGCAGCACTGCGTAAATGGTCTGCCATCGCTGGTTGGGCAGATCGATGAAGTACACGACCCGATCGTCTCTTAAATCCAAATGGTCGGGAGAAATCAGATTCTGTTGGACCCAGGGAAGGGTCTCGGCCGATTCCAACCTCGGGTTTTCCACTTCCAGACCGGCAGGCAGCAACTGCTGCACTGCAATGTTTTGAAACGGTCCGGCAATGCTGCGAATCCGGATGCGAGCCACCACCAGATCGCCTTGGACGACTCGGTCCAGCGCAAGCGTCCGGCCTTGCCGGTCCAGGTAGGACGTTTCAATCTCCAGGCCGTTGCGTTGAGGCCGGAATTCGCCGTCGGCAGGGACGCCTCGCGTATGCAGCGCGAAGAACGCCGAGCCAGGCTCGTAACCGGGGTCCATGACGATGCGCAACGGCCCTTCAGGCAGCTCGGAAAAGGTCCTGCCGTCGCTGGAGAAGCGGCCCACTTGCCGCTCGCCGGCGTAAAGGGTCCCGGAGAAGGGGGGCCTTTCCGCTTGCCGGCGGAAGAACCTTCCCAGCGCCATCAGCGCGAATCCGCTTTCCTGCGTGGTCCAGGAAAATTGGCCGCTGTCTCGCGAGAGTCGGTCTACCAGCGCCCCTACCCTGGGATCCTGGGGCCGGGCGTCCAGAAACGCCATCAGCATGATGGCCCGGTTGCGGATCGGCGAATTCAGATTCGCGCCTCCCTGGCGTTCGATCTGTTCGACATCCTCCAGTGCGCGGTGCATCTGGCTGAGCGCATCCTCGTTGCCGACGGCCGCATAGGCCGCTCCCAATAGGGCGCGACTGTGCGGACGCAACTGGCTGAACTGGTTCTCGCGGATCAGGTCCATGCTTCCCAGATCGGGACGACCGGCCCGCGCCAACACGTATAGTGCGTATACGGTCTGCTCCAGGGTGTTCGCGTCGGTGCTGCGAGACCCTGACACTTCCGTCTCCAGAAACGACAGCGCGCCCTGGTACAGGGCTTCGTTGACCAGATGGCCGGCCTGTTGCGCCTCCACCAGGAAATGCGCCGCGTAAATGCTGCCCCACGGCTCCAGCTGCTCCGAAGAGGGCCAGAAAGCGAAGCCCCCGTTGAACAACTGCATGGTCGTGAGGCGCCGCTGCGCGGCTTCGATCCATTGGGCCGGCTGCATGTCCTGAAAATGCTCCGGCACCGCTGCGCGGACGATGTCCTCCAGATAAATCAGCGGAAATGCTCGCGATACCGTCTGCTCGAGACATCCGTACGGAAAAGCGATCAGCCTGTTGAGATGTTCGGAAAACTGCAGCAGGGGAAGCGAAGAAATCTGCAATCTGCGGCTGACCGTCCCCGTTCGGTAACGCTGCAGTTCGGCCCCCGGCAGAACGGTTTCCGGACTATCTAATGGACCGGATTGAGCCTCCGTGTGTTCCGGCAGATCGGCGCGAATGGGAAAGCGACCGCTGGCCCGCGTTTGCTCGCCGTTTCCTGCAGCGGTCAGTTCTATCGCCGCTTGGCCCTGGGCGCCGCCCGTCTGCAAATGGAAATACAGCAGCCGTTCGGCGCCGTTCGGCACCGTCAGCCTTCGCACGGCCTCGCCGATGGCTTGCACCGGACCTGAGGCCGACATCCGCACGGTCACTTCGGCCTCTCCGCCGGTGTCGTTTCGAACTGAAACGGGAAGCTGCAATCGTTCCTCAAAGGAAAGGAAACGAGGAAAAGTGGGGAGCAGCAGCAACGGGTCCCGCACCCTCACGACGGCTTCCTGGGATGCGAAGCGGTCGACCCCGTGAGCGAGAACCATGATTCGCAGCGCTCCTTGAAACTCCGGAATCTCAAATGCAATCTCGACGTCTCCGTCTGTGCCGGAGTCTACAACCCCGGACCAGAAGGAGACGACGTCCTCCCTTCGGATGGCGCCGGTCTGCAGCACGTCCGCCTCCGTCAACCCCAGGCCTCCTCCGGGATCCGAAAGCCCCTGCTGCGGACCCAGTTCGGGAAGCAGAAGCGAGAATATATCGGAGGTACGCACCCCCAGCGCGAGGTTGCGATAGAAGTAGTCGAAAGCGCTGGGGGTAGGCTGCCTGATGAGCTGCAGGATGCCTTCATCGACGGCCGCTACGGTGACTCGGACCGCCGGCGCGGTTTTGGCCCGGATCGTGAGCGTCGTCCGAGGGCGGATCTCATCGGGCGCCGTCACCTCCAGCGGGAGACGCTTCACGGAGCGATTCACTTGAATCCGAGCCGCTCCGAAAGCCCTCCCCCCGCCTCCAGCGGTCAGATCGGAGGCGCTCCGCACCAGGGTCGCGGTCACGTAGACGTTCGGAAGATAGTTTTCGCGGACGGGGATCCGCAGGCGTGCCGAATTTTCCGTCAGGGTGAAAACGCGGGAATAGAGCAGCCCTTCGCGCTCAACCGTGAGCCAGAGCTTCCCGGGAAAAGGCGCCTTGATTTCGACCACCGCCTCTTCGCCCGCCTCGTATTCCTCTTTGTCCGTTTCAATTTCAAGGCGGCCGGGATTCTGAAGGTTCCAGGGAGAGTGCCCCCAGCCTCCCACATAAAACGAAACCTGTGCAGCGGCTCCGCCCGTGGGATCCTCCACAACTGCCCGGTAACTGCCAAAGTCACGGGGAATGAAGCGAACCGTTCCCGAAGTCGCCCCTCCGCTGACCGCCCGGCTTTCGACAAGCACCGCCTCGCGATTCGATTCGTAGCGGTAGCCGCCCTCCGGAGTTCTTCGCAGCACCGTGTGCCATCGGTCCCGATACAGCTCGGCCCGCAACGGGCCGGATGCGACCCGTTGCCCCTGAGGGTCAACCGTCACATACTGAAATTCTATCGAGCCCCCCACATCCACCTGCCGATCGTCGCTGCGCCGCAATCCGATGTAGTAGGGATACGGATGAACCGCCACTCGACGGGCAGTCGCAACTCCTCTGCCCCCCGCCTCCTGCACCCGGCCGCTGAGTACCGCCGACAAGCCCGAAGGAGACAAGACCTTCTCCGGCAGCCGGATGCTGAACGCTCGTTCGCCGGAATCGTCCAGCCGCTGCTCGGAAGTCAACAGCTCGATGGCGTCCAGATTGCGTTCCGGGTTCTGGAACGTAAACTCGCTAAGACCAGCCGGACGAAACGGCGTCGCTTCCAGCCGTACGCGGCCCTCCACTTGCAAACCGGCTGCCGGAGGTCCGAACAGATAGCGCCCCTGCACTCGAAAAGAAAGTTCCTCTCCGGCCCTGAATTCCTCTTGGGACGGATGCAGCTCGACGCCGATCCGATCCGGAACGAAGTCCTCCACCTGAAACCGGCGACGTCCGATCACTTCGTCGGCGACCGTCAGCTCCAGCAGATGAGTCCCCGTCCGGGCGTAAAGAGGCAGGTCAATCGAATACTCAGCCAGTCCGAACTCGCCCGTGTCCAGCCGTAGGGTGCGCTGCTCGATTCCTCGCGGATCCCGGTGGCGCAGGACGAGGGGCATGGAAGGCGGCAGTCCCAGACTTCGATTTCGGACGACCGCCACCCCCTGCAACGCCTCACCCGGTCGATAGAGATCTCGCTCTCCATAAAGGTAAGCCTGGAATTCGCCTGCGAGCGGCTGCGCCCCGGAGACGTCCAAACCGGCGAGGTTTACGCCATGACGGTCCAGAATCAGAAAGCTGAAATCGGCGCCGCGCCGCACCGTGACAAGGTGCGGCCGCGGGTCGCGCTCTCCCGAAGGAAGGCCCCGGGACGTCCAGAACCCTTCGCTATCGGCCCGCCCGCGGGCCAGCGTCTGATTCTGGTCGCTGATGACCGTGACTTCCGCGCCGGCCGCCGCGGCCAGAGTTGCAAAGGACGAGACCCAGACGGTCAGTTCGCGGGCGCCCCGCTTGGCGACGATCCCCAGATCGGTGATCAGAAGCCACTTCTGGGTCCCGCGCTGGCTCGAGCCATGGAAGAGCCCGATCCGGTAGAGCCCCGGTTCGCTGTCGCTCAAGTAGCTTCCCAGGTCCAATCGAGTCAGCGCCGGCTGATTCGGCCGTGCCGCCACCCGAATGGTCTCGGAGGCGATCTGGTCGCCCAGAGCCCGTGAGATGGAGGAATGACGCCAATATTGCGGAGAGTCGTACTGCCAGCGTGCGAACTGCAGCAGACTGAACAGGTTGTTCTGATAAACGCGATCGATCGTCAATTCGAACTGCCCTATGTTGACGCTCTCTACTCCGACGCTTCGGTATCCGCTCGCTGAAAGGAACTCGCCGGGCGCCTGAAACTCCACCGAAGGCTGCAAATTGAGCAAGTTGACGCGCGCCTGATGGGTTTCGCGCAATGTGGATGAGTCGCGTCCAGGCAAGCCTTCCCGCACGATGAGCTGGTAAGTCGAACCGGGCGAGAAGTTTCCGGACAGCTGCATTTCGTTGGCGGCTGAGGAAAATACGAAGGTCGCTTCCGGCGTGACCGTGATGAATTCCCTCGCCCGGTCGGGGCTGACGGGAGAAGAGAACCGAATCGTGATCTGCGACTCCGGATAGGCGGCCTGACCCGAAACGGAGCGCACCTTGAGAATCTCCCGGGAGCCGATGACGAAGGCCTCCTGAAAACGAGATCTGAGCGGCACGTTTCCGCCGGCGGGCGTCAGACCCGCGTCCACTTCGAATTGGATCTCCCGCTCCTCTCGAGTCTTCTGAAGCGGTGGCGTGCGAAATCCGATCACCTGGCTTGTATAGGTGGTCTCCAATTGAAGGGAGGCGTCGGTCCCGGTTGCCCGATCCCGATAGCGAAAGTACTGGATCAATGTGGCCGGATCGACCGGGTAATTAAAGCGGACCTGACCCCGCAGAATGATGCGGTCCAGCTCCTGAGAAGCGGGCTCCTCCTGCAGATCGATCCGATCCACGCGGAACTGGTCGGTCCGCACCGAAATCTCGGGACTGCCCCAGAATTGCTGGCCGGGCTGCAGCAGGAGCGCCGGATTGAGCCGAATGCTGTAATCGGTCGCAATCGCCAGCCCTCCGCTGGGCCGGAAACGAAGGATGCTGGCCGCCTCCCATTGCCAGTTTCCGCCCGTGGGCGGGTCCACTTCGACCGCCTCTTCGGGAAGAAATTCTCCCAGCCGATCGCGCCCGATCGGGTGATCGAACAGAATGTCCAGGTGAGCCAGGCGCTCCCGGTCGACAACCGTATCCAGGATCGAGACGACCTCTTCGCCCGGCCCGGCGCCGGGAGCGATCGCGCCGACCCCGGTCTTCTCCGCAATCAGCAAACCCGCCAGCACGACGACGGCCGCTAAAAGAATCAGAATCGACAGGTTCCGCCA
>DATKAT010000206.1:0-5026 GCA_035514675.1 Acidobacteriota bacterium
GGAGCTGAGGCGCTGAAGAACCGGGGCCACCCCGTACCAGTTCAGAAGAAATCCGCCAACGCAAGCAGGAAAAAGCCACGCCGCTGAATAACCCCATGCGTACGCCGCGCCCGACACGCCCAGCAGCGTCCAGGCGGAAGATGAGCTGGCGGAGGCGCTGACGGCGGCCACCAGGGCGCCGAGCTTCCTTCCTCCAAGGTAGAAATCAAGCTCGTCTTGAGTGCGCCTTGAGTAAAGAATTCCAATTCCGATGAGAGCCAGCTTGTAGCAGACCAGCGTCACCAGGACGACCGTCATCCGATCCATTGGGACGGATATTAAAGGAAAGCCGCGGATTTGTCCTCAAAAGGGTCGGCGGAAATCGAAGCAGGCAAGCTGAGTCGCCCTTTCTTCGAATGGCGGAGAAACTCCAGCCGCTCCATCCCCCCACTTCGCTTCTTCGGTTCAGAAGCGTCACGCGCATGAACCAGGATGTTGGCATCAATGAAGAAGCTTTCGGTCATGCAATTTTTCTCGTTGCGGACTACCCAGACCGGCCTTCTTCAATGGAACAGGAGGATTCGAGAGGAAGCGCCGCATCGCCAGCTTGTAAGCTCTTTCCTGAAGCATTCTTTCTTTGAGCAGGTCGCCGACCAACCGCGAGACGCTGGCGCTCTGCTCGGACGCCTAGCCCGCATTTCTCACACGGGTCCGTCGCTTCGTGGCCAATCCGGAAGCTCTACCGCTCTAACGGGAGATTTTGAATCTCGAGTAATCGGTGCAGAGCAGATGCAAGGGCTCCGCATCTTCCTCGATTGCCGGGAATCGGCCAGTCGGTTCATAAAACCGGTTGTCGTGCAAGTCGTCGTTGACCAAGGAAACTTCGCCCACCAGCGCGTCGGCGCCTTCGCCCCAGAACTGGTGGTAGCAGAAGGGTTCCAGCGTGATGCTTTCGCCCGGATTCAAACCGACCACGCCCCCTGCGGGAATCGTCCGCCGGATCCCGTCGACCTCCGCCATGACTGGCGATTCGCTGAGCTGCTCCCGGGCATCCGAGCCGTACAGCTGAACGAGCAGGCGCCCGCCGCCCCGATTGATGATGTCCTCCATTTTAACGCGGTGAAAGTGCAGAGGCGTGATCTGGTCCTTGCGTACGATCATGATCTTCTCCGCGTAAATCTTTCCTTCTCTGGCCTCCAGGTTTTCAGGCAGTCCGTTTCGAAGGGTGAAGAGAAACAAGCCGAACCGTGAAAAGTCGCCGCGCCCGAAGTCGGTAATGTCCCAGCCGAGCTGACAGCGAACGATGGCTGCGGCCTCGCCGCTCTTGCTGTTCCATTGCTTCGGGGTCCAGAAAGCGAACGGAGGCAAATGAAACTGGCGTCGTCTCAGGAAGTCCTTGGCCTCCTGCATGATCCGGTTGATTTCCGAGCGTTTCATTCGTCACCCCATATAGGGCCGTTCCCACGAGACGGCCGGAACTTTTGTTTCCTTTATGGTCCGCGGGCTGAGCCATCTCAGCAGGTTGAGCCAGGAGCCGGCCTTGTCGTTGGTTCCGGAATGCCTTGCTCCACCAAACGGCTGCCTGCTGACGACGGCGCCCGTAGGCTTGTCGTTGATGTAAAAGTTTCCGGCCGCGTAACGAAGGGCCTCCTGCGCTGCCGCAATGGCATTGCGATCGCGGGCGAAAACGGAGCCGGTCAAGGCGTACGGGGTCGCCTGGTCGCAAACCTTCAGCATTTCCTCAAATTCCTGATCGGGGTAAACCCACGCCGTCAATACCGGGCCGAAGATCTCCTCGGTCATCAGCTTGCAGCCGGGTTGCTTCGCCTCGATCAGAGTGGGCTGGACAAACCAGCCCTTGCTGACGTCGATCTGTCCGCCGCAACAAATCGTGTACTGATCCGGATGGGTTCGGGCATGCTCCAGATAAGAAGCGACACTTTGATGGGCGTCTTCGGTGATCAAGGCCCCCATGAAGACGCTCAAGTCATCGACCGGACCCATTGGGATCCGGGAAATCTCCTCCACGAGCCTGCGCTTCAGCGTCGGCCATAGCGACTGCGGGGCGAAGAGCCGGGAAGCGGCGGAGCATTTCTGCCCCTGGTATTCGAAAGCGCCTCGAATCAGATTTGCGACGACGGCCTCCAATTCGGCCGATGGGTGCACGATGACAAAATCCTTCCCGCCCGTCTCGCCGACGATCCTGGGGAAATTGCGGTATCGTTCGAGATTCTCCGAGATCTTGTTCCACAACAAAGCCAGCGTGCGGTAACTCCCGGTAAAGTGCAGCCCGGCGAAGTTCGGATTGGAAAAAATCAATTCGCTATGGCGCACGCTAAAAGGCGTGAACTGAATGACCCCGGGGGGCAGGCCTGCCTCCATCAGCGTTTGCATAATGCGGAAGTTGGTCAAGGTAACCGAAGTAGCGGGCTTCCAAAGAACGACGTTGCCGACCAGCGCAGGCGCAGTCGGGAGATTCCCTCCGATCGCGAAGAAATTAAATGGCGGAATCGCCACTACGAATCCCTCCAGCGGCCGCCAATCCATCCGATTGACTTCTTCCGGGCCGTCGTCGGGTTGCTGCTGGTAAATGAATTGCATGTAGTAGGCGTTGAATCTCCAGAAGTCGACCAACTCGGCCAAGTCGATTTCAGCCTCAAAGGGAGTTTTGGAGTGGTTTATCATGATTGCGGCGATGGTTTCGAATCGCCGCGGACCAGAGAGGATGTCGGCGGCCCGATGAAAAACCATGGCTCGCTGATATCCGTCCAGCGGGGCCCATTCCCTTTGCGCGACCAAGGCGCCGTCGATCGCAGCCGAAAGCTCCTTCCGCCCAGGAAAATGGGCTCTCGCCAGCACGATTTTGTGATCGTGCGGGCAGCGAATCTCCACCAGATCTCCGGTGCGCACTTCCTCGCCGTTGATGATCAGCGGGATGTCGATCTCGTCCATTTTGACCCGCCGCAGCTCCTCCTCCAGCCTGTCCCGTTCGTCGGTTCCGGGAGCGTAGGAAGGCAGCCTGGCCATTTCCAGGCTTGGTTTGTCAAACCTCCAGGGAATTTCCATCGTCTCCTCGATTCGCACATCAAGAAATGAACGAGAGGCGTCCGAGCCCCGTCCAGCGCCCGAGTTCAACGCGGGCGTTCCGCCTTGCTCGATTTTAATCCTTCCCATGTTCGGATGCAGAACCGCAATCCCGTCGATGGCTGACAGGAGCCGTGCGGATTCGCCGACATTCGCGCGCCTGCCCTGCAAGGGTATTGCGCGCGCCGGATTGTGAAGCGCCTTTTGACCGGATGAACGTACAAGCAATGCGCCGTTTTCCGACGAACTGTCACGTCGGTTCAACCTTTCCCCTCCTGGAACCGTCCTTAACATGGAGGACATTCTGTAAACTGGTACACATGAAGATTGCGGTCATCCCTCTTCTGACGCTTTTTCCTTTCGGCGGCGTCTCCGCATTTGAGAATCAGGATCGCGACGCCCCATCGTTTCGCGCTCGCGTCGAGCTGGTCAACATTCTGTGCAGCGTAACGGCGGGCGATCAAGGCTTTGTCGAAGGCTTGGAAAAAGGCGACTTCGAGGTATTTGAAGACGGCGTCCCCCAGGAGATCGAGCACTTCAGCTTCCAAGGCGGAGAGGATGCTCAACCTTTAAACGTCGTTTTGGCGCTGGACACCAGCGGAAGCGTGGTCGATATGCTGGGCTTCCAAAAGCAGGCGGCCTCCCTGTTTCTGGAAGAAGTCATGCGCCCGGAGAAGGACATGGCGGCAGTGGTTCAATTCGACAGCGAAATCAATCTCGTGCAAGACTTCACTTACGACGTCGCCATCCTGGACCGCGCCATTGAAAGCATTCGGGCCGGCGGCGCGACTAAGTTGTATGACGCCGTCTGGGTCAGCGTTGAAGACCTGCTGGGCCGAGAAGTGGGTCGTCGCATTCTGGTCATCCTCTCCGATGGAGACGACACCCAAAGCCAGATGGCTCGCAAGGAGGCTATTGACGTCGCGCAGAAAAACGACGTGGTCATTTTCGGGATCGGAGTCAGAGGGCAGCGCGGGCGTGCGGATTTCGGGGCGCTCAGACAGTTCGCACGGGAAACGGGGGGTCTTTTCCTGAACTCCCGCGACCGACTGTCGGAACTAAAGGAAGCCTTCGACCGGATCAACAACGCCATCAAGAGTCAGTACAGCATCGGATACGTTCCCAAGAACGGGCTTCGAGACGGGAGCTTTCGCGAAATCGAAGTGAAGGTCAATCGACGCGGCTTGAAAGTTTACCATCGCGAGGGATATTATGCTCCTACGGATGCACGATGAAACGTCACGAAGACGGCCCTCTCGATGAATTGCTCCCGATCGAGCTGAAGCTTCGCCTTCTGGAGACGGAGTACCAGCGTCTCGAATCGGATTCGCGCTGGATCCGGCAACGCTGCGAAGAAGTTCAGCGAGAGCTCCATCATTACCAATCCCTGCTGGAAAACAAGAAACGAAAGGCGATGATCCGCCGGGTCAAATAGCTCCTCCTCAGCCGCCGGACGAGGGGGATTCAAGATGCGAGATTCAAGGCGCAGGACGCAAACCGACAGCTTGCGCCGCCCCACGCTCTGCTACACTAGCCGCTGATCTGAATGGTTCCCGTTATATTTGGCGAGGTCTTAATTGACGTCTTTCCGGACGGTGAAGAGATGCTTGGCGGAGCGCCGTTCAACGTAGCCTGGCATCTGAGCGGTTTAGCTTTCGATCCGCTGTTGGCAACCTGCGTCGGGGAAGATCCAAGGGGTCGTCGGATTCTGAAACAAATGGAAACCTTCGGGCTGACGACCGCAGCGGTTCAGCGAAACCCCTGCCTGCCGACCGGGATCGTGCAGGTACTGCTGCGAGAAGGCGACCCCGAATTCCGGATTGCGCCGGACCGGGCCTACGACCGCATCGTTCCCGAGGCGGCATTGGAAGCTCTGCGCGGAAAAACCGTATCGCTTTTGTACAATGGAACGCTGGCGTTGAGGGCGCAGGACTCGAGGCAGGCGTTGGCGCAATTGGCGCAG
>DATKAT010000207.1:0-2770 GCA_035514675.1 Acidobacteriota bacterium
TCAGGATCTGCGGGTCGAGACAGGGAGAGGTTCCTTCGGTGCGGAACAGATCGCTCGAGACCATGGGGAATAAGCTCGAGCAGGGGGCGTACCAGCTCAGGCGGACCACAACGAGCTGCGGCCAGTCATAGGTCATCAAGATCGGGATGAAATACCACGAAGTCAAGAGAAAGGAAACCAGCGGAAAAGTCAAAAAAGGGATCAGGCTTGAAGATCTGACGGCCCGCTCGGTCAGGCGCGTCCCCAGCAGCGACAGCCAGGCCAGCGGCAGCATCATGAACATGAACGGGTGCGAAACCGCCGCCGCCGCGGCCCACAAGACCGTGATGCCGATTTGCCCTCGCGTGGGCCGCTCCAGCAGCCGAACCATTGAATCGACCGCCAGCAGGAAGATGCCCGCGCTGAGATATTGATTCCACATGCCCGCCAGCGATAGAAAGAGCGAATCGAAGGCGGCCAGATACAACAGCGCGACGACCGCTGTCGGAGCAAGCGATTCGACTCTCCGCCCAATCAGGCGGATCAGCGCAAGAGCCGGAAAGAGCCAGGAAAAGAAGAGAAGCAGCTTATAGGCCAGGGGGATGTCAACGCCCGGCGAAAGGGAGAGCAGCAAGACCAGCCACTTCCCCAGCGGGTACTGGTAAGCCAGAAGGGGATAGCCGGCGAAGTCCCCTTCGAACCAGCCGGTCCACCAGCCCTGCTGCTTGAGAACCGTATCCTGCAGGGCGTGGATTTCGGCCAGGTGGGTCGGGTTGTCGCCGCTGATCAAGGCGCCTCGCTCAAACAGCGGCCAGGCCAGCGCCAAGCCGACCAGCAGCGTCGCCAGCCAGGCTGCCGCCTGGTTGATCACCCGTCGATTCGCCGACCCCGATCGTTTTTCGGCCTGCCCGCGTTCCGAGCGCGGAGGCGGGCCCTTTGCCCCCGTCCCTGTCATAGCCCTTGGAATTCTGGCACAACTTCCGGATATCGGCGATGGCGAATGCGCCGACGCTTTGTTGACATTCCGATCAGGAGTGTTTTACTGAATTCATCGCGGAACTTCTCCAAGGCCGATCCAGCGGGCGGCAGCGGCGGCTTGCCGGCGAAAGGGCAGTCCGGGGATGAGGAGCTATGGACTCTGAATCAATATCGATCGTTGTTCCCGTATTCAACGAGCTGGGAAACCTGCGGGAGTTGTACGGCAGGCTCTCCGCAGTCCTGAAGACGGAAGGGGCGGAATTCGAGTTGCTGTATGTCGATGACGGCAGCAGCGACGGTTCGCTGGACTTGTTGTTGGAGCTGCAGGGGGCGGACCCCAGGATTCGAGTTTTGGAGCTTTCCCGGAACTTCGGGCACCAAATGGCGCTGGCGGCGGGCCTGGAGCATGCCTCCGGCGACGCGGTGGTCATGATGGATTCGGATTTGCAACATCCCCCCGAACTGATTCCCGAAATGGCGGCGAAGTGGAGGGAAGGGTATGAGGTCGTTTCCGCGATTCGACAGGAAACCATGGGGGTAGGGTTATGGAAGAACCTGACCTCGCGGTTTTTCTATTTCTTCTTCCGCCGACTCTCGGACGTTCAGGTTCCGCCCGGTTCGGCTGAATTTCGACTCCTTGACCGCAGGGTAGTGGACTCGTTGAAGGAGATGCCGGAACGGGCCCTGTTCTTGCGCGGAATGGTCCACTGGGTCGGATTTCGCCATGCCGAAGTCTTCTACAACGCCGGCCCCCGAACGAAGGAATCCGGCAAATACAGCGCTCTGCGGATGGCGCGGCTGGCTCTGGACGGCATCACATCGTTCTCTTCGCTTCCCCTGTATCTTGCCGCTTTTGCAGGATGCGTCCTGTCCTCAATTGGATTTCTATACGCGCTTTACGCCCTGTACGCCAGGCTGTTTACCGATCGGGTAGTCGAGGGGTGGGCGTCGGTGCTGATCGCCGTTCTCGTGCTGGGCGGCGGTCAGTTGATCGCGCTGGGAGTCATCGGCGCGTATCTGGCGCGCATCTACGACGAGGTGAAACGGCGGCCGCGTTATCTGGTGCGCCGGGAGCACGCGGTCCGCCGATGAACGCTCCCCAGGTCTGCGTCGCCTGCAAGCTGCCCGCAGAGGAACTTGTTCCGCACTGGGCCGGATTGAATCGATGCCCTCGCTGCGGGCACTGCGTCGCCGACATCGATTTCGAGGCCTTCGATCCGAAGAGCCTGTACGGCCCCGGATATTTCAAAGGAGACGCCTATCTCGACTATTCGAAAGACCGGGAGGTTCTGGAGAAGCACTTCAAAAAGAAGCTGGCATTCGTTCTCCGGCATGTTTCCGGGGGGAGGCTGCTGGAAATCGGCTCGGCTTACGGATACTTTCTCGCGCTTGCCCGGGAGCGCTTTGACGTCGTCGGGTTTGAGGTTTCCGAAGAAGCGGCCCGGTACGCTCGCGGCGAACTGAACCTGGATGTCCGGTCGGAGTCGCTGGAAGCGAAAGCGGTCCCCAATGGATCCTTCGATTGCGTCGTCATGTGGGATGTCATCGAACACCTGGCCCGGCCGGACCTGACGGTCCAGACCGCAGGGGCCGCCTTGCGGCCAGGCGGGATGCTTTTTCTGACCACCGGAGACATCGAAAGTTGGCTGGCTCGCCTCCGGAAGGGCAAGTGGAGGCTGATCCATCCGCCCACCCACCTGCACTACTTCACGCGCCGCAGTTTGGATGCGCTGCTGTCCGGCGTCGGGATGCAGGTTGTCGAATGCCGTCATACCGGCGTGCGCCGGAGCCTCCGCCAGATGATCTACAGCGT
>DATKAT010000208.1:0-4108 GCA_035514675.1 Acidobacteriota bacterium
TCATGCCAAACATAGAGAGAAAGGCGACCAGCACTGGAAGTTGAAAGATGACTCCCATGCCGACGATGATCAAGAGTTCGAAATCAAAATAATCGATGGCCCGAATGATGCTGGTGAATTCGCCGCCAAACTCGATCAACAGGAAGTTTAGAGCAGGCGGCAGGATGATGTAATAGGCGAAGGCGCCTCCCAGAACGAACAGAATAGTGGAGGAAAAGAGGAAAGGTAAGACGTAGGATTTCTCATTTCGGTATAGGCCGGGAGCGATAAAGGCCCAGACCTGGTACAGGACGACCGGAATGGCTAAAAACAGTGCGGCGACAAAGGAGACCTTCAAGTAGATCGTGAAAGCGTCCGTCGGCTTGGTTAAATGCAGTTCCAGTCCAAGATCCCGAATGGGAGCGGCAAGGAAACCATAGATGGCCTCGCGGAAAATCCAGCTTCCCACGAAGGTGACGACAACGGCGATGATGGAATACAGAATTCGACGCCGAAGTTCGTCCAGATGCTCCAGGAAGGTCATCCTGCCGCCGAGCGCGGCATCCTCCGGATCTTCAAATTCGTCCTCTCCGTCGTCCCCGCCGTCGTCTCCGCCTCCCGAACCGCCCCCGGAACCGGAGGACTGAGGCGATCCGCTCCCATCGCGGGGATGCGCTGCAGGAAGCTTTTCCTCGGTCAGGGCGGAATCGGAGCCGCTCAATGAACCGGCGTGAACCCGGTGCTGAAGCGATCTGTCAGTGGGTACGGTCTGGTCTTCAGGCCTGCGCCTGTACGGAAGCTCTTCGGCGCCGTCCGAGTCGGGATCTTTTTGCTCGTCCTCGCTTCCGGGCTTGTCTGGGTGGTTCATCAGCGAACTGGGAGGGAAAGTCTCAGGACTTGAAGTCTTTCTGAATCTTCTTCAGCTCTTCTTCCTCAGATTTGACTTCCTCTTCCCAAGTGCGTTTCAGTTCGTCGGTGGCCCGCTTGAACTCCCCGAGACTCTTTCCCAACTGGCGGCCGAGTTCGGGAAGCTTCCGCGGCCCGAAAACGAGGAGCGCTACGATGAAAATGACGACGATCTCAGGAAAACCTAAATTCCACATCTCAAATAATCCCGCGTGGAGCCAGTTTAAGGCGCCCACCCGCTCTAGTCAACCGGTTTGGCTCCGCGAGGCCTCCCGTCGGGCGCCTCAAAACGTAGCGGGAACGAACTTCGATTAATGTTATACTGATTTGTCGTTTCTTTTGGACGATGCAGCGAACGGAAGGTGCAATAAACGGCTCATGAAATCTCGAATCGGGTTGATTCTGCTGACCACCATCGTAGCCGCCTCCGTGGCGGGAGGATTCTTCGGAGGGAAAGCGAATGCCGGCCCTCCTCATGTCGAGGATCGCACCCAGGAGCTGCTCAAGACGTATACGGAAGCGCTGGCCACCATTGAAGCCCACTTCGTCCGCGAGGTTTCTTCCGAAGATCTCGTCGAGAGTTCGATCCGAGGGATGCTGCGAACACTCGATCCGCACAGTTCCTTCTTTTCTCGAAAGGACTATAACCGACTGCAGGAAGAGCAGCAGGGGAAGTACTTCGGTCTGGGGATCACGATTCGGCCGGAGAGTCCCGGCAGCGGCCGCGTCGTCATTGTCGAGCCTCCGGCCCCGGGGACTCCCGCCTATAAGGCGGGACTTCGCGCCGGCGACGTCATCGCAAGAATCCGGGGAGTCGCCGTCGACGATTGGGACATCAACGAGGAGGTCATCCCGAATCTGAAGGGACCTAAAGGAACGACCATAGACATCACTGTCGAACGCCCCGGAGAAACCGAACCGCTCGATTTTACCGTCGAACGGGATGAGATCCCCCTGCACACCATCAAGTACGCGTTCATGGTACGTCCCGAAATCGCCTATATCCGGATCGACCGATTCAGCGAAACCACCAGCCGCGAACTCGACGGCGCGCTGGACCGCTTGGCCAAAGAGGGTTTGCAGAGCCTGGTTCTCGACCTCCGCGACAATCCGGGCGGGGCGCTCAGTCAGGCGATTGCGGTGGCTGACCGGTTTCTGAAGAGAGACCAGGTGATTGTCAGCACTCGCAGCCGATTCGGCAAGGAGCACGAACACACGACTCGCCGGGAACAGGAGTACATGTTTCCGATGGTCGTGCTGATCAATCGAAACAGCGCCAGCGCCAGCGAGATCGTCTCCGGCGCGCTGCAGGACCACGACCGGGCCCTGATTGTCGGGGAAACCAGTTTCGGAAAGGCGCTGGTTCAGACGATTTATCCCCTTGACGGCAACCGGGGACTGGCCTTGACCACCGGCAAGTACTACACGCCGAGCGATCGGCTCATTCAGCGTGAATACGCCGGAAGCTTCTGGGACTATTACAACTCCCGGATCCACCGTCCCTCCGAAGAGCGCGAGCGCTTCCTGACCGATGGCGGCCGTGAGGTGTTCGGAGGCGGCGGAATCATGCCGGACGTAGAGGTCGAGCAGGACACCTTCAGCCGCTTGTCGCGCCAGATTCAGCGGAATAACCTCTTCCGCAGCTTTGCCTCCAGACTCTATTCCGGTTCGATCGAGTCCGATTCCGACTACTACGCGATGGCCAACGGCGATCGGGAAAAGACTCAGAAGCAAAAGGAGGCGCTGGTTGATCAGGTCCAGATCACCGATCGGATCCTGGACCGGTTCACCGATTATCTGGTGGAAAACGACCTGGAATTCTCCGAAGAAGAGTTTCAGTCCGACCAGGAGATCATCCGAAACCTGTTGCGGCGAGAATTGCTTTTATTGCTGGTGGGCGACGAAGCCAGCTACAGAATCGCCTTGGAACTGGATCGCCAGGTCCAGACGGCGATCGATTCGCTGGATCAGGCGGTCGTCCTGCTGAAACGACACCAGGTCGCCAAGCAGATCAATTGAGCAGCACCCAAAGGGATTCAAGATTCAAGTGCGACACGCTGCCGCACTTAGCACCCACAGCCCTTCCGCCTACCTGCTCCAGACGTACGCTTCAAATTCCCGTCGAGGCAGAAATCCGAAGGACGAGTAGAGTCGAAAGGCCTGTTGATTGCTTTCGGTAACGGACAAAGCGATCCGGTCGAAGGCGCCGCAGGCGGAAGCGAGCAACCGGCTCAGTAACGCCTTTCCCAACCCCTTGCTCTGACAGGTTCTGATGATGGAAAGCTGGGGAATCATCAGCGTCCCTTTCGAGATCTCAGCGGCCATCATCAAGCCAACAGCATCCTCGCGACCCCGGAAGGCCAGTTCGGTCAAATCGGGACGAAACCGCCCGCAGGAGGGGGATTGAGTGACGTTCCTGATAAAACGTCGGCAGCCCTCCATTTGCTGATAATCGCGCGAAAGGAACGCTTCCGGCGAATTCCGGTAACTGTCGTAGACGATGGTGGCCGCCCTTTCCGAGTCCGACACTTGCCAATGCCGAAAGAGAAACTGTGGCGACGCGCAAGGGGGGATTCCGGCGGCAGGCAGCGCCAGAAGCAGATAGTGCCGGCGATAAACGTGAAACCCGCGCGCGCGGAAGGGCTCTGCAAGCGAACAATGAAACGGGACCAGCTGGACTTCTATGCGAAGGATGCTCCGCCGGCTCTGCAATTCCTCGATGCATCGACGGGTCAGCAGATCGTAAGCGCCAGTCGTCGCCCCCCGCTTCAGCACATACGCGTCAGCCAGACATGCCGTGTCCCCGTGAACGACGTAATAGGCGTAGCCCAGGGGCTGATCGCCCCGGCGCAGGACGAACCCCTCCAAGGTTCCCAGTTCCAGATGGCGACGAAGGAGTCGCAGCGCCGGACGGACGTCCCAGTACATCTCGGTCGCCCAGGCGCACGCTTCCTCATCAAAGATGGGATCAAGTTCCCGCACCTGGACCCATCGAATCGGCACGACCTCCATTGCTGCCATTCTAACGGGATCGAAAGAACCGGGAGTCGGAATCCAGAATTCGGAGTTCAGAAACCGGAGCGTCGGGCTGAATTCGCACACTCCAGCTGTATAATGCGGGATCGGATGAAGAGAGCGGGGCGGGTGACGCCCGCCGAGTTTGAAATTCTGGAGCTTTTATGGGCGGCGCCTCGCGACATGTCCGTCGGGCAGGTTCTCGATC
>DATKAT010000209.1:0-3279 GCA_035514675.1 Acidobacteriota bacterium
ATCCAGCCCTGGACGGAAGCGCCGCTGGGACGATCGATAAAGGGGTAGAGGCGGTTGAAGACCAGGTCCCCCATATGGACGACGTTGGCGTTTTCAAAAAAAATCGTGGCATCCCCTCCCGTATGCGCGGGGCCGTAGTGCTTGGCCCGAATCTTTTCGTCTCCGACCTCCAGCGTCCAGCTTTCGGAAAACGTGGTTTCGGCGTAAGTCTGCCCGTCTTCCGTACCGGCCTGCTCAGCCGCTCGCCGCTGCAGTACTGGTACCTGCGCGTGCGCCACGATCTTTCGCGCGGCTTCCCGGAAGGCCGAGTTCCCGGCCGTGTGGTCGCCGTGATGGTGGGTGTTGATCAAGGCCTCCAAAGGGCGGTCCGAGCGGTCTCGAATTCCATCCAGGCATTGGGCCGCGGTGTCGGGAAACTGACTGTCGACGACCACGACTCCATCCGCGTTGATCAGCCATCCGATCGTCCCTCCCCGACCGTGGAAGGCCCCCACGTTTCGCCGAAGCTCCTGAAAGGCGCCGCCAGCCTCTTGCGCGAAGAGGTGGCGGACCGGCAGCAATGCGGCAGGAACGGCCAGACTGGACAACTTCAGAAAATCTCGTCGACGAAATGACATGGGCGCCTCCCTTAAGTTGATCCTGAACTCAATGTAGCATTTTAGAGACGCTATGTGGAGCGGGATTGGGCCAGGTCCCGAATCATCGGCGTCGCAGAGAGCCGTACGCGTACGGGCGCTCGCAATAGTCGAGAGGACGACGGTGACCCAGCCCTCACGGGACTGGGCTAAATTCCGTCGGACTGGCGGCCTCCTGTCGACTAGCCCGTATTTCTCACACGGCTCCGTCGCGAGGCGCCGCTATCCGGCGCCGCAGTAGGAGGCGTGTGAGAAATGCGGGCTAGGAGCGTGAGAAGCGGGGCCGGCATCCCGACCGCAGCAATTGAACCTTTCCTGCGATTCGGCAGTCTGAATCAAATACCATGAGTACTCGCACAACTAAGCATCCTTTGACGAGAGCTGCACTCAGAGTCATCCCGGCCCTCGGCTGCGCGGTTCTCCTGACGGCCTCGTTGCTTGGCCATCCTCCCAAAAAGGCCAAGAAGTGGTCCGGAAACCCCCACGCTCACCAACAGTGTGGAGTCGTGATCGTTCCGTCAGGACATTCACATCATGTCGGGCCTCCGCCCTGGGCGCCGGCGCACGGATACCGGGCGCTGCGGCACGGAGTGCATCCGGGCGCGATCGGGAAGCATCGACATAGCGGACCGGTGTATCACCCAGGCCCCCCGCACCGGCATCCGCACCACCGCCGCGGCAGCCGCGTCCGCGGCCGCGCCGGAGTGTACGTGGAAATCGATTTTTAGATCGATTTTCAACTGCACGGTCCCATCCGTTGCGGTCCCACCGCGTCTGTTCGCAGATAAAAAATCGCGCCGGCCGCATTTCGTGACGCTCACCTGCCTCATCGGTCCGCTTCCGCATCGGGCGCCTGACTGCCTCTGGTCGCTGGCCCTTTCAACATTAACCACTGAACGACGAACTGGTCTGAAAAAAACGCCTGACTGACGCTGCAAGCTGTGTCAAAATTCCCATGTCGAGGTGGCAAACTTCGCGAGGCAGACGAATCAGGTTTCCGCGCGAAATGCGGAAGCCCGGACTTGGGATCCAGCCTTCGAAAGGGAATTGATCGCATGAAATCATCTGAACTAATCGCGACGGCTGTGCTCATTTCGTATCTCGGATTGAGCTCCGGGACGGCGTCTGGAGCTCTTCAGATGCAGGAAGGGGAATCAAACTCATCAGAAGAAAAGAAAGAAGAAAAAGCCGAGCTTCCGTTGAAGCCTGTCCGGCAGATTGAGTTCGAAACGTCGGAAGGAACGTGGATTTCCCTGGACGTTTCCCCGTCCGGGGAAACGATCGTATTCGAGCTGCTGGGAGATCTTTACACGATCCCGATCCAAGGCGGGGACGCCACGCGGATTACCGAAGGGATGGCGTTTGATTCTCAACCCGTCTACTCACCCGACGGCGAATGGATCGCTTTCATCAGCGACCGCGCCGGCGGCGAAAATTTATGGATTTGCCGTCCGGACGGAGCGGATGCGCGGCAGGTGACCAAGGGGAAAAGAAACGATTTCATTTCTCCCGCCTGGGCTCCCGACAGCCAGTACGTCCTGGCTTCCAAAGGAGGGCGCTCCCAGGACATCTGGATGTATCACATCGAAGGAGGCTCGGGCGTCAACGTGACCGGCGCCGCCAGGGGTTCTCAGCGGAGGGACTCTGACGGCGGGACGCCGGCGCGCAAGCTGAGAATGGGGGCGGCCATGTCTCCGGACGGGCGGTTCCTCTATTACTCCGTAAAAGACCGCGCGAGTGTTTACAACCAGATGGCTTTCGATTGGGAGATCTACCGAAGAGACATGGTCACCGGCGACGAGGACCGCATCACCCGAGCCGATTTCGGCGCAATTCGTCCGTTGATTTCGCCGGACGGGAGGTTTCTCGTATACGCCACCCGACTGGACGCTGAAACCGGCTTGCGACTGCGGGACCTGGAGTCCGGGCAGGATCGCTGGCTCAAGCTGCCGGTTCAGCGCGACGACATGGAGTCGCGTGGCAGCCGCGATCTGTTCCCTGGCTACGCGTTCACGCCCGACGGCAAGGAGCTGGTCGTCACCTGGGATGGAAAAATCTGGCGTGTGGAGATCGAAACGGGGGAGGAAACGCAAGTCCCCTTTCAGGCCCGTATCCGGAAGGATCTCGGCCCCCTGCTGAACTTCCAGCGTCGCGTCGAAGAGGGCCCGGTCAGATCCAGGCTGATCCAGGATCCGACTGAATCTCCCGACGGGAAGCAACTGGCTTTTTCGGCCATGGCCAAAGTTTACATTCAGGAACTGCCCGAAGGCGAGCCCAGACGGCTGACCGAGTCAAGCGAGCCGGAATTCAAGCCGACGTGGTCGCCCGACGGAAAATCGATCGCATACGTGACCTGGAACGAACAGGGGGAGGGGCACGTCTGGCTGGCGACCGCCGAAGGAGGCGCCCCTCCGCAGCGCCTGACGACAGTACCCGCTTTTTACACCGACCCCGTCTTTTCTCCGGACGGAAGCCGGATCGTGTCGCGGCGTGGAAGCGCGTGGATGCGCTCCCAGACTCCCAGTGAATTCGGAGGCCTGCGAATTTCTCTGGACCTGGTCTGGATTCCGATCGAAGGAGGCGACGCGCGACTGATCGTTCCGGCCAGAGGCCTGGGTTCTCCCCATTTCGGCCCGGAAGAGGA
>DATKAT010000210.1:0-8338 GCA_035514675.1 Acidobacteriota bacterium
GGGGAGCACGGGCTGGAAGAGCTTTGCGGTCAAGCTTCAGGCTGTCTCCCCTGGTTTAACGAACTCTTCTCCCGTGGAATTGCAGATCAAAAGGACCGCTTGCCGCGCGTTCCGTCGCGGCTCCAAGAGCAGGAAACGAACTTCCTGGCGCGTCAGGGAGACTGCGCCCGACTGCTGGTTTGCGTCGACGCGCTTTCGTGGCCTCTGTGGACGCGGACGCGCCGCCGGATCGAACAGCAGATGCCCGAGGCGCGTCTCATTTCTGAGCAAATCGCATACGCCTATTTGCCCAGTCGAACTCGAAATCAGATGGAGGAATGGGTAAAGACTGCGGGGCTCCGTCCCGAAGCGCGCGTCGAAAAGGGATTTGCGCCAGCCAGTCTGGAAACCGCCCGCGTCCATCTGATCGACTGGGTCGACGAGAAAATACATACCAGCCGGGAAAGCCCATTTTTTTTGTTTGAGGAGATCTCGACTCAGCTTTCCTCTCAGCTGGTCGCCATCTTGAGGCAACTTCCTGCCGGCGTCCTTCTCGGCGTCTTCGCAGACCACGGCTTTACCGAGAATCCATCTTTCGATCCCCAGGATAAGTATAGGCGTCCTCGCTACCGCCACGGTGGAGATTCAGCTTTCGAACAGCTGGTGCCCGTCAGCTTTCTGACCGTTTCCAAGACGATTTCCCCATGACGGCGGTCGAGTCCGAATGAAGGTCTCCGCGCGGGTTTCAAAATGGAGGAATTCAGCCCCGCAGCCTTAGCCCGCATCTTACACGCAGATCCTGCTGCGGCGTTGGATAGCGACTGCGGAGGCCTTCGTCGCGCGCCTTGCATCCACGCCGCTCTCCAACGCTTCGCGACGGACCCGCGTGCAAAATCCGGCTTAGTGTATGATTGCTTCGGAGCAACGAATGGCACCGGGCGGCGGTCCGCGAAAGACACCTCCGATGGCGAAGACTGCACTCATTACCGGAATTACGGGACAGGACGGATCGTACCTGGCGGAATTGCTGCTGGAGAAGGGTTACCGGGTCGTCGGCATGGTTCGGCGCTCGAGCACGGAGAATTTCGAGCGAATCGAGCATCTGCAGGGAAAAATCGAGCTGAAGCAGGGCGATCTGCTGGATCAGCTTTCCCTGATTTCGTTGATCGAGCTCGTCGAGCCGGACGAAGTGTACAATCTGGCCGCGCAGTCCTTTGTGCCGACTTCCTGGGAGCAGCCGATGTTGACCGGCGAACTGACTGGGCTCGGCGTCACTCGAATGCTGGAGGCGATCCGCCTCGTCAACCCGAGGATTCGCTTCTATCAGGCCTCCAGCAGCGAGATGTTCGGAAAGGTGCGGGAAACGCCGCAGTCCGAAAGCACGCCCTTCTACCCTCGAAGCCCCTATGGGGTGGCAAAAGTCTACGGCCATTTCATCACCGTCAACTACCGAGAAAGCTACGACCTGTTCGCTTGCTCGGGAATCCTGTTCAATCACGAATCCCCGCGCCGGGGGAAGGAATTTGTGAGCCGTAAGATTTCCCACGAGGTGGCCCGGATCAAGCTGGGGCTGACGGATGAACTGCGCTTGGGGAATCTCGATGCGGCCCGCGATTGGGGCTATGCGGGAGACTACGTCGACGCCATGTGGAGAATGCTGCAGCAGGACGAGCCGTCCGATTACGTAGTGGGCACGGGCCGCTCGCGTACAGTCCGGCAGATGGTCGAGATCGCCTTCGAGCACGCGGGACTGGACTGGGAGAAGTTCTTACGGATCGATCCAGGTTTGATGCGCCCCGCCGAAGTCGACCACCTGGTGGCGGATCCGTCCAGAGCTCGAAAGGTTCTCGGTTGGAGCTTCGAAACCAGCTTCGAACGGCTGGTGCAGATGATGGTGGACGCCGATCTGGAACGCCTTGCCGCTGCGCCCTTGTCCGCTGAACGATCATGAGGGTTTTGGTCACCGGGGCGGCCGGATTCGCCGGAACTCATCTGGTCCGGCACCTGATCGAACAGGGGCACGACGTAGCCGGTCTTTTCCGCTCCCCCCGCGATCCCATCTCCGACTGCCGGACGATTCGCTGCGACCTGACGCACCGCCGCCGCCTGGCCGCTGTCGTTCAGGAAGCCAAGCCCGAGCGCGTGTATCATTTGGCCGCCTTGAGCCGGCCGCGGCTTTCATGGCAAAGACCGCGGGACTTTTATCGGGTCAACGTGATGGGCACGATTCATCTGTTGGACGCGATCCGCAAGGCGGGGCTGTCGTGCAAGACGCTGGCGGTCAGTTCCGGCGCAGTATACAAGGGTCAGAACGGCCGACGATCGCTTAAAGAGGACGCTGCGACCGAAGCCCGCGATCCCTATTCTTCTTCGAAAATCCTGATGGAAGCCGTCGCGCTGGATTATTTCCGCATCTTCCAGATGCCGATCGTTATCGCCAGGCCCTTTAATCACTGCGGTCCCGGACAGCGGCTGGGATTCGTGGTCGCAGACTTCTGCAGCCAGGCGGTGCGCATCGAGCAGCGGCGTCAGAAGGAGCCGATTCGAACGGGATATCTGGGCGCCGTCCGCGACTTTCTCGATGTGCGAGACGTTGTCAGGGCCTACTGCGAATTGATGGAATCAGGCAGGGAGGGGGAGGTTTACAATGTCTGCTCCGGAGAGGGCACTTCGCTGACGAACCTGCTGGAGCTGGTGCGTCAGAAAGCAAGAGTTCCGTTCTCAGTCCGCTCTGAGCGAGCTTCCTCGAGAGGGTCCGATTTCCGGATTGGAAGCGCCCAAAAGCTCCGCCGCGCGTCCGGATTCGAGAGGCGCTACGCCCTGGCGCAAACAATTGAGGACACATTGGAGTTCTGGCGGTCACCCGAATCGGCCGGGTGACTGAATGTCTCCCGTCGCGGATGGAACATGCGACCGGGGCGGAATTCCCGGCGTTTCCTCAGTGCAACGTAATCCCAAGATGTCGCGCAGCCTCCTGAACCTCGGGCGTTTCTACGGTCAGAGGTGCCGGGGCGCGGGACAGAACGAGCCTGGGAAGGCTCCGCTCCGCAAACAACGTGCAGTTGATCCACTGCGACTCCAATGTCGACCACCAGAGGAACCCGGCGCGGGCGCTTTTGTGGATGCGGGCCGCCCAGGATTGCGTCACGCGGCGATCCATCGTGGCCACCCTTGAGGGGCACAGTCGCCGTTGCTGCAACTCGAATGGGTCGTCCAAATCTGCCAATTTCCGGGATCCCTTTAGCTCGAAACGGGCGAGCGACGGCCTCAGGTTTCCCCGGCGGTCCAGATCGATCTGGCCGAGCGCCTGGTTGCGAAAGGGCTGCAGGCTTTCCGCCACGCTGGAAACGATTTCCAAGGAGCAATACAACGCGCCGTAAAGAGCGGGATTGTCATGACGGCCGCTGCCTTGGCGTTTTCGGGGCACGTAAAACGGACCGCCTGACCGGTCGTCCAGCGATCGGCCATCCCAGGGAAAGACGCGAAACAATGGCATCGAAGCAGCGTCAGAAGACATTTCTCAAAAAGACTCAAGCAACGTGAAACGGGCTTTGAGCCCGTCAAAGCGTTCCCGCCGCAACCGCCGATACCATCGCCCCTCGAACCCCAGGCGACCGCCAGGATGCCGGGACTGCGAAGTTACAATGACCGGCAGGATGGGTCCTAAGAGACGAAGAATGACCGGCAAGATGCCGGTGTTACGAAACCAGGAATGACCGGCAGGATGCCGGTCCTACGACTCTAAGCATAGGAGCCGAGCTCGAACTGTTCGATGGCTGCGATCACTTCGGCGATTCGGCCTTCTCGAATCAAATCGATCGGCCTGCGATTTCCCAGATGCGCGTTCACCCCCAGCAGCCACTTTTCGGCGGTCCCAGCACGCAGAAAATGCGTCAGCCGGGAAAAGACGAACTCTAGCGTTTCCAGCCTGCTCCGATTCTCCGGGTCCGGGTCCTGATCCCGCAGCCAGCGGGAGACGTTCGATCGGTCGACGTTCAACAGCCTGGCCAACCGGCTCTGGCTGTGAAACTGATCGGCCAGATAACGGACCTTTTCTCGAAAAACCGTTTCTCTGTTTGCAATCGCCTGCGCCATGCCGAATCCTTCGCTTCAGCATAGCAGAGAGCTGAGCTGTGCGCAACGGATTCTGTTGCATAGGTAGTCGCAACGAAAGCGTTCCCCATGCCTCCAGATGGTCGGGGCGGCGCGATTGTCGGAGCGACGCGGCCGCTTCGGACGCGTTGATCTCCGAGATTCGAGTTGCGAATTCGCTATACCCGGTCAGACGGGATCGTCGGCTCCCGAAGCGGGCCCCGTCGCTCGCACTTGCAGCGATCGGTACGGTCCGCTTCCGATTCGAAGCTTCGCGGCCTTATCTGCCGTCGCCGGCGCTCACGAGCTGAGTTCGATGCCCCTGCTCACCCAGCAGCTCGTTCAACAGCGACTGCATTTCCGCCAGCTCGGCTTGAAGGGACTGGATCTGCGCTTGCTGCGCCTCCGTCCGCCGCTGCTGGAGTCGAATCTGCTCCTGCTGCTCCTTGACGGCTTCGATGAGCACGGCGGTCAGCGCCGCGTAGTTGACCGCTTTGGCCTGTCCGCTCTGCTCGTTGATGGCGACCAGCTCCGGAACCGCCTCGGCCATCTCTTCGGCGATCAGTCCCAGCGACGGCTTGCCCGTCTCCTTCCAGACGAAGCGGACTCCCCGCAGTCGATTCACCAGTCCGATGGCATCCTGCAAGGTCTCGACATCGCTTTTGTAGCGCAGCGAGCTGGTCTGCAGGAAGGCCGGCGCCAGCACCATGCCCGTAAAGTGCGCTTCGCCCGCGTTGGTGATCGTCATTCGGCGCGCTCCCGCGCCTCCGACCGCCTGGCCCAGATCGTTGATGATGAACTCGCCGTTGTTCGCCCCGGAGGCGTTGGCCCCCACCACGAAGGTCTTCAGCGGCGTTCCGGAGGCGTTCATAGCCTGCCTTGTTGAATTCGCCGGCGCTGCGGCCGAAAAAGGAGTTGTTGAAGCCCGCGGTGTTGTTTGCGCCGGCACCGCCGCCGAAAAAGGAGTTGCCACTACCGCTGGTGTTGGATGCTCCCGCGCCAGTTCCGAAAAAGTTGTTGTCGGCCGATTCGAACGCCATTCGAAACGTCGGACGCGAAGCCAGCTGATCCACCGCCGACAACGGCCGGAAGTAGCCGACCAGGTCGCCGGATACGACCGCCGCTTCGCTGCTTCGCATTTGCAGGCCGGCGCTGTCGCACCAGGGCTGGCGACAGAGGTTTACGATGGTCGTGATCGAGCGGGCTTCCCCCCAGGTTTCGTCCCCTCCTTCGAGCACCGCCCTTGCAGGTTCCGGAAAGCCTTCGGACCACAGCTTGATCCGGACGGAAAGGCCGCCCAGGCTTTCGGCCCGCAGATTCAAGACCACCTCCGTCGCATCGGAAAGGATCCCGCAGTCGGGCGTCGATCCGCCCGCCGCCCGCAACGGAACGCTTTCGCTGCGGGCCGGACCGTCGGACGGCTCTAGCGGGCGGCCTTCAAACAGCCGGCAGGGACCGGCAATCGCCACGTAGACGCCTCCGACTGGCGAGGCGCTGTCTTCTAGAAACGCCTCCAGCGTTCTTCCGTCTGCGAGGATCAAATCTTCGGCCCTGGCTCTTCCGGCGAAGTATTCTTCGGCCTGACGGGGTGTGAGCGCGTGCAGGATCAGCCGCTGCCGCCAGTCGACCGAAGCGTCGTCGACGACGCTTGGATCGCGCTCGATCAGCATCTGCCAGGCGCTGAAGCGCTCCGCGCTCTGCGCCTCCATGGCAAGAGGCCAAAGCGTCAGTAGGATCAAGGACAACAGTGCGAACGGTCTGCTTTTCACCGGTCTCCTCCTTCCGGCCGTGCTGGCGGCTTGGCGGAGACTCAGAGCTAGAAACGCCCCCTGTGAGCGCGATGGGGACAGAATCCGTCGCCCAACAGATCCGCGCCGTTTCCGGCGCGATACGCTCTCTCGAGCCATGGCCTCCGCTTTCAGCAAGCCCGTGCTGTCAATTAAAAGGAAATTGGCCTGAGGTTACACGCGCGAAGACCGGACTTCAAGGCGACCAGATCAGCGCGCAGTCCGAGGAGACGTCGCAAACGGATGAAGCCGCCCTTTCGGGCTCGAATTTCATTTCCTGGCCGACCAGGCCCCGGGGGCGACGCCCGGGCTCGCGGATGACGAGGCACCTTCCGCGCGGGCCGGGCTCGCCAGCAGGTTGAGCTTCTCCTGAGCTCGAAACAAGTGGTGAAATTGGGGCGGGCGACCTCATTTATGCAAGTTCCCGAGAACGAAGAAAAAAATCGTGCCGGAATCCCTTGACTGACGCCGTCAGTCGCCATAGGCTGGTCCGTGAAAACGCAACATCCCCTGCGATCCTCCTTTTGCGGGATCGGCTTTGGGCCTGCCCTTTCATGATGCAAGAGAGAAAAACTCTTTCGATCGAGGTCCTCCATCTCTTCGCTCTCTTCAGCCTGGCAGGCCACTTGGTATCGCAGTGCCACTTCGATAGCCGACAACACGACTCGCGCTCTGCCCGCCCTTCTTACCGGAAACTACCCCAAAGACGACGCGCTGCCACTGATCGCCGATTACCCGAATAACCTCTTTACTTTGCTTGGGAGCAGCTATCGACTCAATATTTTCGAGGGCGCCTCGCTGCTTGCCCCCGATACCGGCCAAGCGGAAGCCTCTGCGCTGGGTCGAAGCGGCCTACTTTTCGCCGATCTCGGCCTGATCTACCTGCACATTATTTCGCCCCCGAAACTGATTCGCACCGTCCTCCCTCCGATCCGACAGACGTGGATGGGCTTCGGAGACCCGGCGGTCTGGATGCACCGACGGTGGCTGTGGGAGCTAGAGAAGGATCGCCCTCAAACGTGGTCCGAGTTCGTGGAGGGCATTTCATTCCAGGAGGAGTCAGACCTTCCATCCCCGCAAGCGGCCTTCTCGGAAGGACGAAATGAGATCAGGCTTTTTCTGGAGGCGGAGTCGAGCGCTGCAGGAAGGTTGCGACTCCAGGAGCTGAAAGCCAGATAGTGAAGGACCCGTCCGGCCCCGGCGGCGCCAGATTCCAGCCGGCGACTGGGGCAATGACCGGCAGGGATGCAGGCTCTACTTCGGCCACCCTCCTTCCCGCTTACATTCCGGACTTCCGAAAATATTGCAGCCTGATGCGCGTGGCGGTATGCGGAAGGATGAGACAGGGTGTGGCGACTCGGCTAAACTGGGTACGTGGTCCAGCATTCTCAGCCGGAGGCCCTTGAATGTCGATCTTCCGTCGGCCGGAGTCTAGCCCGCATTTTTCAAACCCCTCCTGCTGCGACGCCGGATAGCGGCGTGTCTGCTGCGTTGCCGCTCCTCGGCCTCCTCGACGTACTGCACCAGTACGACTGCGGGGGCCTTCGTCGCGCGCCTTGCATCCACGCCCCTCTCCGTCGCCTCGCGACGGAGGGGTTTGAGAAATGCGGGCTAGGTGAGCGGGTTGCGAACTGGAGTCGCCAACTCCAAATTGCCGGTGCGGGATTTCTCCTTTTTGGCGCGTGGCAGCTGTCGGCGAAGCCTGACGCCCATTCCTATTCAGGGGATGGGATCTTCCATGACGTTTCAGCCGAAGTCGGACTCTCGTTTCTACATCAAAACGGGATGATTGGAGAATTCTACATCGCCGAGATGATGGGCAGCGGCGCGGCTCTGTTCGACTTTGACGGGGACGGCGACCTGGACGTCTTTCTGGTTCAGAGCGGACCGTTCAGCAGGGAAAAGGTCGAGAGCGCACAGGCTCCAATTCCGAATCACCGATTGCTGAGAAACGATCTATACGTGTCGTCAGACGGCACCCGTCGGATGCGGCTCACCAACGTCATCGAAGGGAGCGGCATTCAGGCTCGGGGATACGGAATGGGGGTCGCCGTCGGGGACTTCAATAACGACGGGCTTCCCGATCTCTACATCACCGCACTTGGAGCCAACCAGCTGCTGAGGAACAATGGGGACGGAACTTTTACGGACGTGACGGCGGAATCCGGCACGGGCGATCCCTTGTGGAGCACGAGCGCGACGTTTGTCGACTACGATCAAGATGGATGGCTGGACCTGTTCGTGGCCAATTACGTCGACTTTTCGCCGGAGAACAATCCTCGCTGCTATGCGCCCAATTCCGCCCGGGACTACTGCGGCCCGCAAGTTTTCCAAGCGCGGCACGACCGACTGTATCGCAATCGCGGCGACGGGACTTTTGAAGACGTAACCGGAAAAGCGGGACTGCTCGCAGCCTACGGCCCGGGCTTGGGCGTCGTTGCGGCGGATTTTAACAGGAACGGCCTTCCCGATATTTTTGT
>DATKAT010000211.1:0-3391 GCA_035514675.1 Acidobacteriota bacterium
AAACGACCCGTCCGCCCGATTCGCGGCCAGAGCGCCGAAGCCGTCGCCCGCGCGATCGTTCAGGCCGTTCGGAAAAACAAGCGGGAGATTCATCTCACCCTCTCGGGAAAGACCCTCCTCCTGATCGATCGCTTCTCCCGAAACCTCGCGACATGGATCATGGCGACGCTGGCGCGCCAATCCAGGCCGAAGGAGAAATAGACCGCATGTCCGAAACGACGCACAGCCCTTCGTCGCGCCTGCGCCCGCTGGGAGCGCGGGCATCCTGCCCGCCCCGTCATCGTGCGAAAGCACGATCTGTCCGAAGGAGCGCGTTAACGCGATCTTCTCAGGACACTGGTGTCAAACGATCGCGCTTGCGCGCGATAAAAGAGCGGGCAGGATGCCCGCGCTCCCAGGAAAGCCCGTGGCCGGACGATGCCTCTGCATCGCCGACGTCGTTGCAGTAGAAGCAGTGTGCGAAATGCGGGCTGAAGCCCGCATGCGAGAGTTGCCATGCCCCATCCATTTTCTGCGAGATCCCGCTTTCCGCTCCGAAAGAACCGTCTGGCGGGCTTGCTCGAGAAAAAGCGGAGACAGCGCGCGCCCCTGATCGATCTGACGGTTTCCAACCCCGTGATGGCGGGTTTCCGGCACACCCCCGAGACGATGGCCAGCGCCCTCTCGTCGCCCGCAAACTGCGAGTATCAGCCGGACCCGCGAGGATCGATCGAGGCCCGAATCGCCGTCGCCCAATACTACGGGGTCCGCGGCTCTCCAGTCGATCCGGAGAATCTCATTCTGACCTGCAGCACCAGCGAGGCCTACGCGTTTCTGCTCCAGCTCCTGGCCGACCCGGGAGACGCGATCCTGGTCCCGCGTCCCGGTTACCCCCTGCTGGAGCACCTTTCGCAATTGGCAAGCGTTCGCATTCGGCCCTATTCCCTTCGCTTCGACCACCGCTGGAGCATCGATCTCCCGCTGTTGGCGAAACGCCTGCAGAGGGGCGCTCGAGCGGTCCTGCTGGTCAACCCAAACAACCCGACCGGCGGCTACGTCAGCGAAAACGAGTGGAACGAGATTCAGGAGGCCTGCGCAGAGGCGAATGCAGCCGTCGTGTGCGACGAAGTCTTTTTCGACTATGCGCTTGGCGTTTCGGAACCGTTCCAGGCGATTCCGCAATGCAGTGCGCTCACGTTCTTCCTGAACGGGCTGTCCAAGCCGGCGGCCCTTCCGCAGATGAAGCTGGGCTGGATTCTGGCCGCAGGACCCCCAGGCTTGCGAAAGAAAGCCCTCCATCGGCTCGAAGTGATCTCGGACGCCCACCTCTCCGTAAGCGTTCCAACCCAGACGGCGACGCCATCGCTGCTCCAGGCGTCGGGAACGATTCGCCAGAGGATCCTCCAGCGCCTGCGGCGCAATCTGACTTTTCTTGAAAAAACTCTGGCGGATCACCCCGCCCGCGCACTGCCGGTGGAAGGCGGCTGGCAAGGCGTCGTCCAGCTGCCGCGCGTGCAGACCGACGAGCAATGGGCGCTGGAGCTTCTGCGCCACGCCGACATCCTCCTCCATCCCGGATACTTGTACGACATGGAGACGGAAGCCATGCTCGTCGTCAGCCTGCTGCCCCCCTGCGACGATTTCTCCGAGGGCGTCCGGCGGCTTTCCGGCTACGTTCGAGACCGGGTCGACTGCTGAGACGATTCGACGAAAACTCAAGAAAATCATTCGAATCAACTTTATGATTGACGTCGCCTGCAGAAAGCGTGTTAAAATATTAACATAGTGTGCTCGCAGGCTGGTCCTTTGGCTGGCCGGAGATACGACGAATCCGGGGAGCGGCGGATGGGGCGCTTCCAGCGACGAACCGGGCTGGGCAATGCGAAATTGAGATGAAACGACTCCCCACGACGCGTTTACAAGTCATTCCGAAAAGCGGGGCCTCGGATGCCCGCGCTATTTCAAACCCACTACAGTCACATCTGGCATCCGAGCCCGTCTGGATGGACTGCATCGACGAAAGAGATTCACTGATGAAGAAACTATCATTGATCTGGATGGTTTTTGCGATCGCAATTCCCTTGAGCGTGCTCGCGGCGCCTTCACAGGTCGAATTCGTCGCGCCGATCAGCGACATTCACGACCAGACGGAAAACAGCGCCGTCCTCGAGATGGCGGTGACGCCCGCCGTGAGCGTCATCGTGCTGGTGAACGAATTCACGGAAATCAAAGATGGCGACACGGTTCTGAATCCGACCGAACTGGAAATCGGGATGATCCTGAAAGTCGAGGGATTCTTTGGGGATTCCGGAATCATCGCCAAGGAGCTTCTCGTCACCGAAGGGACCGCGCCGATCGAACTGCGAGGAGAGATCGCGGCCATCGACGAGGTCAGTCAGACGATCGTTGTGGCGGGGTTTGAGGTCCTGGTCGCCTCTGAGACCAAAATCCGGAGCGCCGACGCGGTAGGCCTTGGATTTTCCGATCTGGAAATCGGTCAGTTCGTACGCGTGGAAGCCGACGTGGACGGCGACGACATCGTCGCCCTCAGCATTCTGATCGGCGCCGGTTTTCCCGCACACGCCCGAGTGATGGTCGAAGGCGTCGTCGTCGAACTGAACGGCCTGGAATCCCTGCTGTTGCAGGTGGAGGGACTGACGGATCCGATGCACGTCCTGTTCAGCGAAACGACTCACATCATCGGAAGCCTGGCCGTGGGAGCTTTTGCGCGAGTCATCGGCCGTTTGACTCCCGAACTGATGGTGGAGGCCGACCGGATCATCGTACTTTCCGGATTGCGTCTGGCGCCCTCCCGCGTCCGCATGCCGGTCGACAGCGAACGGCGCATTCAGGTCATCCTTCGAAACGTACTCGAAGAGCCGCTCGTATTGGCGATCGAGTCCTCCGACCCGAGCGTCGTCGATCCGGAGACGGACGCGATGGAGATACCGGCGGGCGTTTTCACGACCTCATTTCGCATCTTTTCCGGTTCGAATCCTGGAAACGCGGTCGTCACGGTGGTAACCGACTCCGGTTTGCAGGCGTCCGTCTCGGTTCATGTGTTCGAACCGGGCGAACAGACTCCGGGCGAAGGCCCCAATCTTCTGCCCCACTGGGCGCCTCCGCAGCTGAACCTGCTTCCGAATCAGGAGCACGGCGCTAAGATCGTCTTGAAAGGGCCGGCGAGTCAAGAGATCGTCGTTCAGCTCGATCTGGTCGAAGGCGAGCCGGGGCTGGTCGACTTCCCGCCCACTGTGACGTTTCCAGCCGGCCAGGCCGTGGCGCAAGTGGAGGTGACCGCCGGTCCGAATCCGGGGACCGGACGGATCGAAGCGACATTTCCAAACGGCGATTCGGCCGGTCTGGCGATCGTCGTCCGGCCGGTTCCCGCGGCTGGCGGCGGCCCGCCGAA
>DATKAT010000212.1:0-2855 GCA_035514675.1 Acidobacteriota bacterium
GGGCGCACGGGACCTTTGAAGGAGTGATTGTGAAAGTAAAGGACACCCGCGAACGGATCTTGGAGACTGCGGAAAGGCTGTTTGCAGAAAACGGATTCGAGGGCGCTTCGGTCCGCGCCATCACTACCGACGCGCAGGTGAATCTGGCTGCGCTGCATTATCATTTCGGTTCCAAGGATCAGTTGATCGAAGCGGTGTTCGAGCGCCGATTGACGCCGCTGAACCGGGAGCGGCTCCGCAGACTTTCCGACTTGGAGTCTTTTTACGGCCAGCAGCCCATTCCAATCGATCGATTGTGCTCCGCCTTTGTAGGGCCGCCTCTGGGGTTGGTGCAGGATCCGGAAGCCGGCGGAGTCGTCTTCACGCGCCTGATGGCGAGGGCCTACACCCAGCCCGGGGATTTTTTCGAACGTCTGGTGGCCCGGCAGTTTTCAGAAGTCTTCAAGCGCTTTCACACCGCCTTTTCCAAGACCCTTCCCTTGGTGGATTGTTTGGAATTGTGCTGGCGCATGCATTTCATGATCGGCGCCATGGCCCATACCCTGGGTCACGCCATGTACATGTTGAATCGCCCACCGTCCGATCAGCCTTCCAGATTGATGGATCTGGGAAATCCCAGCCCTAAGGAAATTGAAAGCCTATTGCTGGCGTTTTTGTCGGGAGGGCTGCAAGCGAAGTCGAGCAAAGCCGAAGAGGGGTCGGCATGAAGATAATCTTTGCCATCGGCCTGGCCCTGATGTCGGCCTCCTGTTTCCATTCGGCCCCCTCTATCGATCCGCCGCGCCATGTGGATACGCCCGAGAAGTGGGCGGCACCCGCCGCTTCCGGCGCAGTGGAAGGCCGCTGGTGGCAGGAATTCGGAGTCTCCGAGCTGGACAGACTGATAGTGGAAGCGCTCAGGGAGAATCCGGATCTACATGCGGCCCAGGCTCGCCTGCAAGCCGCCGCCATGCAGGCGGAGATCGCGGGCGCGCTGTTGCTGCCTCTGATCGAGGGCCGGGCCGCCGGTGCTCGCCAGCGGCAGAACTTCATCGGTTTTCCAATTCCGGGAGCCGAGGAGAGGCGGGTGCTGAGCACTACCTTTACCACATACGGCGTGTCGATCAACGCCCAGTGGGAAGCGGATCTGTGGGGTCGCCTCAGCGACGGGGAGGCGGCGGCCGTTGCAGATCTGCAGAGTGTGGACGCCGACCTGCAGGGGGCGCGACAATCGCTGGCGGCGCAGGTCTCTAAGGCCTGGTTTGCGGCCGCCGAGGCGCGCCGGCAGGTCGCATTCACCCGGAGCACCCTGGAGAGTTTTCAAAGAACTTCCGAAATCGTCAGATTCCGTTATGAAGAGGGTTTGGCGTCGGCTCTAGACCTCCGTCTGGCGCGATCCAGCGTGGCAAGCGCCGAGGCTATCCTGAAAGACCGCGAGAGGCTTTTCGACCATACCGTTCGCCAACTGGAAATCCTGTTGGGCAGATATCCGGAGGCCGTGTTGCTGGTGACCCCGGAACTCCCGCAGCTTCCGGCGCCGCCTCCCGCCGGCGTGCCTGCAGAGCTGGTGTCCCGACGACCGGACGTGGCTGCCGCGGAGCGGCGTTTGGCGGCATCCGTTTCCAGGGCCAGGGCCGCCCGAAAGGATTTGTACCCCCGCTTCAGCCTGACCTCCCTCGGGGGGACGAGCAGTCAGCGGTTGAGGGACGTGCTGAATCCGGATTTCGCCGTCTGGAATCTGATCGGAAATGCGGTACGTCCGATTTTCGACGGCGGGCGATTGAGGGCCCAGGTAAAGGCCGACGAGGCCGTAGAGGCGGAACGGTTGGCCGTCTTCGCGAGCGTCGTTTTGAATGCCTTTCGCGAGGTCGAGACCGCGCTGGCGGCGGAGGAGCTGCTTCAGGAACGGGAGCGTGCGCTGGGCGAAGCCACAACGCACGCCAGTGCTTCCCTGCGGCTTTCCGAAGAGCGGTATCGTTTCGGTCTGGAAGGGATCGTTTCGGTCCTTGAGGCCCAAAGGAGGGCCCTGGAAAGCGAGAGCCAGCTTCTGGCCGTTCGCCGTTTCCGATTGGAAAATCGCATCGATCTGCACCTGGCTTTGGGCGGCGGGTTCGAAGCGGAAAGAAGCTTCCCGACCGAGGGGCAACCGTGATGGTCAAATTCCTGAAGATTCTCTTGGCGCTTGCGTTTTTGGCGGTCGGTTTGTTTGGCGCGTGGTCGCTGATCTCGACGCGGCCCCAAGTCGAATCGGCGGCCCCGACGTTCAGCACGCCTCTGGTGGAGGTCATGCCTTTATCGCCCCGGAACATTCAGCTCCGGGTCAGGACGCAGGGGACCGTCATGCCCAGAACGGAAAGCAGCCTTGTGCCGGAGATATCGGGAAGAGTGGTGTACGTATCGCCCAGTTTTTCCAGCGGCGGATTTTTCGAGGAGGACGAGGTCCTGCTACGGATCGATCCTCGGGACTTCGAACTGGCGATTGCGGAAGCTGATGCCAGAATTGCTCAGGCCCGCTTCCAGATCGAAAGGGAGCAGGCTGAAGCGCGGGTGGCCCGCCGAGAGTGGGAGGAGTTGGGCGAAGGACGCGCGTCCGACCTGTTGCTGCGAACGCCCCAGGTTGCGGAAGCCGAGGCTGCGCTCGAGGCCGCTAAAGCATCACGGGAGTTGGCCCAGAGAAATCTGTCGCGCACAGAGATTCGAGCCCCCTATCGGGGTCGGGTCCGTTCGCGCAGCGCGGATATCGGACAGTTCGTCGTACAAGGCGACTCAGTCGCGCAGTTGTACGCGGTTGATTTCGCCGAGGTTCGGCTCCCGATTCCACGGGAGGAGCTGGGCTCTGTAAACCTTCCATTCCACTTTCGCGACGGGCGTTCGGT
>DATKAT010000213.1:0-11992 GCA_035514675.1 Acidobacteriota bacterium
CTCAATGGTCAACGAGTTCCTTCAGCTGGAAGGTTGTCCGGAAGTTTTCATCGTCGGCGATTCGGCCGCGGCAGAATCGGCGCTGCAGGCTCCACAGATCGCCCCTGTGGCAATGGAGCAAGGCCGACTGGCGGCGCGAAACCTGCTGGCGCTGCGTGCGGGCCGGGCTATGGAGCCGTACCGCTATCAGGAACAGGGAATGCTGGTTTCGCTTGGCATGAACCACGCAGTTGTCAGTCTCATGGGGCTGAAGTTCCGCGGCTACCTCGCCTGGTTGTTCTGGAACGCAGTGCACCTGGTGAAGCTAGTCGGCCTGAAACGGCAACTGCAAGTTGCGCTGGACTGGTCCTTGGCGACGGTCTTTCCGCGCGATTCAACAATTGTACGACGTCCGCGCAACTGCCCTTATTGCCAAGGTGGCGCCGGCGAAAGCCTCACGCGTGTTGAACCGACGATCGATTCCGATGGTTGACGCGCGACATCGAGACATCCGAATGTAATTCTCCATTTTACGGCATATGAAAAGAGACGGATCGCCGGTTAGGTATCAGAGCCTTATAGGGGCACTCGAAGTACAACGCAAAAGTGCGCTTTCGGACCGCTGACCTGTCGAAACGAACCGTTGATCGGAATTCATTTCCGCCATCAGGCCCCGTCCAGCTATACTCCTCTTGACTGATGACATGGGCGCTCTCGGGTGGCCGGCATCGCTGTTTTGGCTTCCGCTTCGGCACCGGGTGCAGGATCACGGATTCATCGATTTTCAGACCAAACATACGGAAAGGAGCGAAGGTATCCAATGAGACGTATCTGCATTATTTTCGCATTGACGACAATGGGGTCGCTGGCCGGACTCTGGGGAAATGAATTCGTTTCTGCTCAGCACGTGGCCAATCTAAAAATCAACGTTCAGTATCGCGGGGAGGGGACGGTGGACCGGGGGCATGGCATCCACATATTCTTTTTCGACTCTCCGGACTTTACCAGCGGAAACGCGGATGTCATTCCTATTGCGATGCGAACCGTCTACGAGAACGGGGATTCGGTGGTTTTGGAGGGGCTTCGGCAAAAGACTGTCTACCTTGCAGTTGCCTACAACGAGAGTGGCGATTATGACCCCCCGATGGGCCCGCCGCCTTCCGGAACGCCCGTGGCCGTATATCGGATGGATGATCCAGCGGCGCCCACACCGATTCATCTTGAAGAGGGCGGGCGCCTCGTTGAAGTCGACCTCGTCTTCGATGACGCGAATCGCATGCCGTAGGGGGGACGATATAGGTGCGAGGTGCTGGGTGCTTAGTGCTGGGTGCTTAGTGCTGAGTGCTGAGTGCTGAGTGCCGGGTGCGTTTCGCGGAACTTTTCTGACCCGTGGATCCCTGCGTCTAGAATGCGTGGACTCTGGCCGGGCTGCTGCAAGGCCCGAATCGGAACGAACCCAGCACCCAGCACCTCGCACCAAGCACCAAGCACCAAGCACCTAGCACCCAGCACCCAGCACCAAGCACTAAGCACCTCGCACCCAGCACTATACAAGCGCCTCTCCCGATCGACTTGACATCAGTCCATCCTCTGGACTACTGTTCTCGCTTGAGATTACTGTAAGCTATTCAATCCGGTTTTGTCCGGATGTACGGGAAGTTCGGTGAAAAACCGACGCTGCCCTCGCAACTGTAATCAGGAGCGAAATTCACCAGGCGACGCGGTCTCCGGTTTTTGGGACCGTTTGAAAGTCTGACCACCGCCGCAAGCGGGAAGGCGTGAAGAGTAGGGAGCCTGAGAGCCAGGAGACCGATCCGGACAAGCCTCAACTGCTTCCGAAGGGGAAGTAAGGAGGTGTCCTCGTGTTTCGCAGACTTTTTTTCCTTTCTTTTTTCCTACTTGTTTCCGGAAGACCGCTTTTCCCCGCCGAGTTGACCGGGCGCGTCGTCGATCTCCTTCAGGCGGGCATCGAAGGGGTCCGTGTGACGCTGACCTCGCGCGACGGGCAGCGGGCGATCGTAGTGTCGACCGATCCCAATGGTCGGTTTGTTTTGGATCGGCTGACGGGAGGAGATTTCCTTCTGGAGCTGCACCAAGAGGGGTTTGCTCCGAAAATCCTGTCGCTGTCACTGAGCGCTGAGGAGACGCGCGATGTGCAACTGCAACTCAATCTGGCCCGGGTTTCCAATCAGATCGTCGTCACGGCTACGGGAACGGCGCAGTCGGTCGAGGAAACGTCCAAGTCGATGTCGGTCGTCGATTCCAATCTGATCGAGAAGCGAAACGTTTACGAACTTGGGGAGGCGCTTCGCGCCATCCCTGGGATGCGAGTCCAGCAATCGGGCGGGCCGATGTCGTTTTCCTCGATTCGGATGAGGGGGCTTCGGAATCAGGACACTGCCCTGCTGCTGGACGGAGTTCGTTTTCGGGATCCCAGTTCGCTGGACGGAGACGCCACCTCCTTCGTGCAAGATTTCGTCCTGCTGAACGCGGAGCGAATCGAAGTGCTGCGCGGCTCCGGCTCATCCAACCACGGCACCCATGCCATCGGCGGCGCCGTCAATCTGATCAGTCGAACGGGCGGCGGGCCGCTTGCCGGCCGCCTGCGACTGGAGGGGGGCGGCCTCGGACTGTTCCGCGGAATCGGGACCTTTGAAGGAGGCACTCCGGATGGGCGCCTGATGTACAGCGGAGGCTTGACGCACCTGAATATGAGCGGGGGGCTGGACGATCATGACCAGAAGCGAAACTCCAGCGGGATGCTACGTTTGCAGTGGAACTTGTCGCCGCGCCTGAATCTGATCGGACGATTCTATGGCGGGGAGACTTTCTCGCAGGAAAACTCCAGCCCTGCCGGAATTCCTGAAAATGCGGGGGACGGCGCCTTTGTGCCTGCCCGTCCGCTTTCGGAAACGGCTCGTGGCGCGCTGGAAAGAGGAGAATCGCCGGAGTTTGGAGACGCTACTTTCATTCCGGACCTCGACGATCCCGACAGCCGCCGCACGGGCCGGTTCTCGTCGTCGTTGCTTCGGCTGAGTCATCAGCTGACACCTCGGGTTGGATATACGGCTCATTATCACCATGTCGGAACCTCCAGACAGTTCGAAGACGGACCATTGGGCCTGGGATTCCAACCTGCCGGACCGGCGGTTTCAGAATTTGACGGCGGCGTGCATACCATGGGCGTCCGATTGGATGTTCTGGCCGGACGACGGCATCTGTTGTCCGGGGGATATGAATTCGAAAGCGAGCGGGCGCGGACCTTGGACCTCGGGCCGGGAGGAAGCTTCCGCACCCGTCTGACTGAAACCAGCCAT
This sequence comes from Acidobacteriota bacterium, assembly GCA_035514675.1. GTDB lineage: Bacteria > Acidobacteriota > UBA6911 > RPQK01 > JAPXNP01 > DATKAT01. Next base: position 3,297 of record DATKAT010000213.1, read on the forward strand.
TCTCTTTTCGTTCAGGACCAGATGTTGTTCCTGGACGAGCGACTGCAGCTTTCCCTTTCCGGACGGGCTCAGTTGTTTTCCCTGTCAGAGCCCGACTTTGCCGGCGATCCGGGTCCTTTTCAAAATATAGGAAGCTTCCTTTCCCCGCCGACCGCCCTGACGGCGGACGGATCGATTTCCTATCGGGTTCCGGGAACGCGAACCAAATTTAGATCGCACGTGGGCAACGGCTATCGGGCGCCTTCGCTTTTCAATCGTTTCGGATCCAGCTTTTTCCTCGGGTTCGTCAGCTTTTTCGGGGACCCTGGACTGAGGCCTGAACGGAGCATCAGCGTCGACGCCGGAATCGACCAGTGGCTGTTCGAGGATCGCCTGCTCTTATCGGGCACCTATTTTTACACTCGACTCCAGGAGGTCATTGGATTCGAGTTCGGAGGGCTGATCGACCCGGCCACCGATCCATTCGGCCGATTCGGCGGATATCTGAACGCCAGAGGCGGGTTGGCTCGAGGCGTCGAGTCGTCGGTGCAGTTCCGCCCGCATCCTGGAATTCACCTTCAGGGCGCCTACACCTTCACGGATTCGAGAAGCGCGCCGGGAACCACATCGGCCTTCGGCAGAGCGCTGGGAGTGTCCAGGCACCATTTTGGATTTAGCGGAGTCGTTCAACCCCATCCCCGCTTCGACGTCGCTTACCACCTGGAGCGGGCCGGTCATTATTTCATTCAGTTTTTCGAGGTGAACCGCCCATACCGATTTCAGGGACCTTTTCGGAGCGATTTGAGCCTCCGCTACCTGCTTCCGGCCGGCGGCGACTACGCCCTTCGACTGACGGGAAAAATCTCGAACCTGACGGACCGCGAATATTTCGAGAACGGATTCAGAACGCCCGGGATCTTTGCGACGGCGGGCCTGCAGTTCGAGTTTTGAGCCCGGCGAGCGCATCTTCGACGAATGCACGAGTACGCCTGGCGCTGTAAGGCATTTGTTTAGCGCCAGGCGTGAACGGCGGATCCTTCGATCCTGATGGCGATCGGGCTGAAACTGCATCCCTTGCATTTCGCTTCGACCTGCAGCATCATTCAGGAAACGTTGCGGTTTCCCAAGAAAGGGATATGAGCAGTCGGAGGCGTCATGGGTGGACTTCATCTGTATCTGGGGATTCTCGGCGGACTTCTCATGTTCGGCGCGATCGTCCTTGGATTTTACGCCGCGCGACACTTGGGCCGCGCCCAGGCCGGCCAGTGTCCCGATCCGCAGGTGGAGAATCGTCGCGGCAGCCGCTTCATGAAGATCGGCGCCTTGCTTCTTTTCTCCGGACTGGCCCTGGTTTTTCTCTCCAGCGTTTAGCTCCGCGGCACGGTGAGAGCGACTCGGGGAGGGGCGCGTTCCTTATGGAGCCTGGAGTCCGGAGCCCGCCGCCGGGGCTTCCTCGACGATCGTCAGAACTCGGTTGGCCTCCAGATTTCGCAATTCCTGGCGCATTCCGCTTGGCCAGTGAATCTCGATGCGATCGATCCGGCGGCTGTCTCCCAACCCGAAGTGGAGTCGGAGGTCGCTTTGAGACTGGTAGCTCCCCCCGCTTCGAACCTCGCTCATCTGGCGGAGTTCGCCCGTCTGGACGTAGACCCTGGCTCCGATGGCGCTTCGATTCGAGACCGTGCCCTTCAGCTTCAGGAGGATCCAGTTTCCAAGCGGGGCGCTCTGGTTGACCAACAGGGTCGGCGATTCCTCCAGATTCGAAATCAGCAGATCCATTTGACCGTCGTTATTGATATCGCCGACGGCCAGTCCGCGGCTGTTGCGGACTTCCTGAAAGCCGGGCCCGGCGCTTCCGGTCGCATCCCGGAAGGTTCCGTCGCCCTGGTTGCGAAACAGCGAATTCAATTGCCGAAGGGAGGTGCCGATTTCGTAATCGTCCACTTCCGGATAGACGTGCCCGTTGACAAATGCGAGATCTTTCCAGCCGTCCAGATCCACGTCGACGAACCAGGCGCCCCAGCCCAGCAACTGCCAACTGAGCGAGCCCAACCCGGCCGTGTAAGTGACGTCTGCAAAACGCCCGTCGCCCAGATTGCGGTACAGAGTGTTGGTGTCGTCGGAAAAATTCGTGACGAAAATGTCCAGACGGCCGTCGTTGTCGTAATCCGCAAAATCGACGCCCATGCAGGCCTGCTCCTTGCCGTCTGCGCTGTAGGCGACTCCGGACGTCAAGCCCAATTCCGTAAACGTTCCATCTCCATTGTTCTGAAACAGAAAATTCGGCGTCGAATCGTTCGCAACGAAAATATCCGGATGGCCGTCGTCGTTGTAGTCCCCCCAGATCACTCCGAGTCCGTAATAACTGCGCGGCTGGGCGATCCCGGCCTTCTCGGTCCAGTCGACGAAGACGCCGTTGCCGGTGTTTCTGTAAAAGCGGTCGGCCTGGGCTTTCAGCCCGCGAGGGCCGCACTGCACGGAGATGCCCCGATACCGGCACTCCAGGGTTCCCTGCGGGATTCTCATGCCATGAAAAGGAAGCGCATTCGCGTCGAACTCCACATAATTGCTTACGTAAAGGTCGAGATTCCCGTCCCCGTCATAGTCCGCAAATGCGGCCGATGAGCTCCAGGAGGGGTCGTCGGTCCCGGACTCGCGGCTGAAGTCCCGGAAGGTCCCGTCCCCATTGTTGAGGTACAGGACGTTGGCGCCGATGTTTGTCACATAAATGTCATCCCATCCGTCGTTGTTGACGTCTCCGATACAGACGCCCATCCCCCAGCCCCCGTCCCCTACGCCGGCTTCGCCAGTGACATCCGTAAAGGCGCCGTCGCCATTGTTGCGAAACAGGCGGTTTCCTGGCGCCGGACGACCCTCCCGGACCGCTTCCAGAGTCGAACCGTTCACCAGATATACGTCGAGCCAGCCGTCATTGTCATAGTCGATGAACCCGACGCCGCCGCTCATCGATTCAGGCAGGTGCTGTTTCGCAGGCGATCCGCTCAGAAGGGAGAAATCGAGCCCTGCGCGTCCGGCCGCATTTTCGAAACGGGGCATCGCCTGTTGTGCAAGCGCAGGAATCATTATCGCGAGGGAGGAGAAGATCAGATAAGACTTCCACCAGTGATTCACGAATCCGCCTTCCGACCGATGAGTGCGGCTGAGCCAATCGGTATAATAGCCTACGGAGAACGTTTTGCGCACAGGGATTCGGACGCCATGGCTGGTCGTGTGGTTGGGGCTGTTGGCAACCGCCTTCGCTCAGGAACCGGGCGAACCGTCAAATTACATCAAGGGGCTGGAAGCTCTGCGTCGAAACCAGATCGAAGAGGCCCGCAGCTGGTTTCTCAAAGCTATCGAGCGCAAGGAAGGAGTAGCGGATCTCTACATTCGAACGGCCGGAGTTTTTGATAGAATCGGGGCGGCGGCGCAGGCCATCGAGATACTCAAGGTAGGCGTCGAGCGATTTCCCGGGTCGGCTCCGATCTCGGCGGAACTGGGGTATTTTCTGTCGACCGGCGGGCGATACGGAGAAGCCTTGAAGGCCTATGAGAGGGCGGCTCGACTCGATCCCGGCAACGAGGATTATCGCCACAATGCGGTCGCCCTCCTCTATCAAATAGGTCTGGACAGTCTTCGGACCGGCGATGCCATGGAGTGCATGAGCCTGGGCAGGCGGGCTTTGGAATGGAACGCTCAAGCGCCTCAATCGCACCACCTCCTCGGACTCGCCCACTTTGCGCTGGGGCAGTTGGCCGATGCGAGCCGCTCTTTGGAGCGAGCCGCGGAGCTGAGCCCGGAAAACGCCCGCATCCGCTTCGACCTGGCTCTGGTGTACCTGAACCAGGATGACATGGCCGCAGCTGCGCGGACGCTGGAGGAAGTCGTCCGCGTCGAACCCGGCCTGGCCATGGGGCATCTGCTGCTGGGGCGGGCCTACCACAACCTGAACCGCACCGAATCGGCGCTTAGGCATTTCCATAAGGCTCAGGAGCTGGACGGTTCCCTGAGATCCTTGAACTATCACATCGGATACGCGCACAAGTCGCTTGGAAATGACGACGAGGCGATCCGCTACATGGAATCCGAGATCGCCAGGGACGCCGGGTTCCTGTTGGCTCGAATCGAACTTGGAGAGCTCTATTTGCGGCGCGGAAGGGGACTTGAGGCAATCGAACAATTGAATGCCGCCATTGCAATCGATCCCGACGTCGCCCGCAGCCGCTACCTCCTTGGGAAAGCATGGTTGGAGACGGGGGAACCGGCTCAAGCGGCGGAATTGCTGAAGAGGGCGATCGAACTGGACGCCGAACTCACTGAAGCCTATTACCTGCTCGGCAGGGCGTTTCTCGCAATTGGGAGCCAGGCGGAAGCGGAGAAGGCTTTCGACGCCTTCCGGCGCCTCAAAGAGTCTAATTAACCCGGCTCTTGCACGCAGATCCTGCTGCGGCGCCGGATAGCGGCGCGCCTGCTGAGTTGCCGCTCCTTGGCCTCCTCGCTTCACGCTTCGAAACGCGCCTTTTCTCGGCGCAAGGACTGGACGACGACGTACAGACAGGGCGTGAAGACGACGTTGAGAAACGTGGCCACCAGCATTCCTCCGGCCACCGCCGTGCCGACCGACCAACGTCCCGCCTGACCCGCGCCGGATGCGAACACCAGCGGCATGACGGCGAATAGAAATGCCAGTGAAGTCATCAGGATCGGTCGAAGGCGGATGCGGGCGGCCTCCATCGCGGCTTCCATGACGGAGGCGCCCTGAGCGCGCAGCCGTTCTGCGAACTCGACCACCAGAATGGAGTTCTTGGCGGCCAGGCCGATCAGCAGGATGAGGCCGATCTGGCAGTAGATGTCGTTTTCCAATCCGCGGGCCCATTGTGCGCCGAGCCCTCCCAGCGTGGCTAGCGGAACTCCGGTCAGAATGATGAGCGGCAGCACCAGCGACTCGTAGAGCGCGGCCAGCGTCAGGTAGACGATCAGCACGGCGATTCCGAAGATAAAAGCCGCCCGGGCGCCCGCCTCGATTTCCTCCAGCGCCAGCCCTGACCACGCGTATCCCATTCCCGGCGGCAGCGTCGTCTGCGCCAGCCGCTCCATTTCCTCAATGGCCTGCCCCGAGCTGAATCCGGGTGCGGCGGCGCCGTTGATTTCGGCCGATCGAAACAGATTGAAATGGCTGATGACCTGCGGGGAGGTCGTCTCGCGCACCCGAATCATCGACGAAAGAGGCGCCATCTCGCCGCTGCCGGTCCGGACGTGGTACGCGTCGAAGACCTGCGGATTCGAACGGAATTCCGATTCGGCCTGCACGGTGACCCGGTAGGCCCGATGGTTGAAGTCGAAATCGTTCACGTACGCCGAGCCCAACAGGATGCGAAGGGCGTCGGTCACTTCGCTGATCGGCATCCCCAGGCTCCGGACCATCTCGCGGTCGATGTCGACGACCATCTGGGGGTCGTTGGCGGTGAAGCTGCTAAACAGGCTTCCGAGCCGAGGGGACTGCCCGGCGGCGCCGACGAGCGTCTGAGTGGCGGCGGCCAGGTTTTCGATCTCGCCGCCGGTTTGATCCAGGACCTGGAAAGTGAAACCTCCGTAAAACCCGAGTCCGGGAATCGAAGGAGGCACGAAGGGAACGATCACGGCATCCCGGATGCTGAACAGCGGACCCCTCAGGCGGGCCAGCACCTGCTGTACGCTCTGTTCCGAACCCGTGCGCTCCTCGAACGGCTGCAGCGATGCGAAGATCAACCCCTGGTTGGAGGTGCCGCCCCCGAAGCTGAAGCCGATGACTGAAAAAACCGAGCGAACGTCCGGATCGTCCAGAAGAATTCTTTCCGCTTGGGCGGCCGCCCGGCTCGTAAATTCCAGAGAAGACCCGGGCGGCGTCTGAACCGCCGTCATGAACCAGCCGGGATCCTCTTCGGGAAGAAACGATTGCGGCACTCGAGTGTAAACGAAGTAGGTCAGAAAGAGAGCGGCGACGAAAACCGCTACCATCGCCCATCGCACCCGCATCAGTAGCCTGAGAACGACTCCATAACCTGCGGAGCCGGCTGAGATGACCCCTTCCACCGCCCTGAAGAAAAGGGCTTTCCGATGAGACGGCCGGTCCAGCAACAGAGCCGACAATGCCGGCGTCAGCGTCAGCGCGTTGAACGAGGACAAGGCGACGGCAAAGGCGATGGTCACCGCAAACTGGGCGTACATGCGCCCCGTGGTCCCTGGGAAGAACGCCACGGGCACGAACACGGCGAACAGGACGACCGAGGTTGCGATGACGGGGCTGACGACTTCTCGCATGGCGTCCAAAGCGGCGACTCTGGCGCGCTTCTTGTACTCCTGGATGTGGCGTTCGATGTTTTCGATCACGACGATCGCGTCATCGACGACGATCCCGGTGGCCAACACGATGCCGAAAAGCGTCAACGTGTTGATGGAAAACCCCATCAGCTTGATGAACGCGAAAGCGCCGATCAGCGAAACCGGCAGCGTCAGGACCGGAATCATCGTGGCGCGCCAGCTCTGCAGGAAGAAAAACAGCACCAGGACGACCAGCCCGATCGCCTGCAGGAGAGTCTTGACGGCCTCCTGGATCGATTGTGCGACGACTTCCGTGGTGCTGAAGGCGACGCGGTATTGCAGGCCGGGAGGGAAGGTCGGCTCCAGCCGCCTCAACTCGGTCAGGACTCCCTGTTCGACGTCCAGGGCGTTGGCGTTGGGGAGAGCGATGACCGCGAATCCGACCGCATCCATCCCCTGAAACCGCAGGGCGCTGGCGTAGGTTTCCGCGCCCAGCTCCGCCCTCCCCACGTCGGACATCCGGACCAGCGAGCCGTCGCGGCCGCTCTTGACGATGATGTTTCCGAATTCCTCCGCCTCCCGCAGCCGGCCCGCGGCCCGGACGCTCATCTGGTAGATCTGTCCAACGGGCGCCGGCGGCTCGCCCAGACTTCCGGCAGCCACCTGAACGTTCTGCTCCTGCAGTGCAGCCACCACGTCGCTGGCCGTCACCTGCCGCGCGGCCAGCCGGACCGGGTCGAGCCAGAGGCGCATCGAGTAACGGCGCTCCCCGAAGATGAAGACGTCGGCGACTCCCGGCACGCGCATCAATGCGTCCTTGACGTGGACGTCCAGATAGTTGCTCATGAACAGCGCGTCGTACTCCTCGCGATCGGAGAAGACGCCGGCCCCCATGACGAAATTCGTGGATTGCTTCTGGACCGTCACTCCCGTCTGACGCACTTCGGCCGGCAGCCGACCCATCACCTGATTGACGCGGTTCTGCACGTCGACCGAGGCGATGTCGATGTCCCGGGTCACGTCAAACGTCACGTTGATCATCGCCATGCCGCCGTTGGAGCTGGACGACGACATGTAAAGCATTCCCTCGGCGCCGTTGATGGCTTGCTCAAGCGGCGTGGTGACCGCTGTTTCCAGAGTTTCCGCGTCGGCGCCGGGGTAGACGGCCGTCACGGTCACCTGAGGCGGCGCCACCTCCGGATACTGAGCCACCGGCATGGTTGGGATGGCCAACGCTCCCGCCAGGACGAGAAACAGCGAAAGGACCGTCGAAAGGATCGGGCGCCGGATGAATACGTCGACAAACATGGATCCTCTACTCCTCGATTCGCACCGGCGCGCCGTCCAAGATCTTCTGGAGATTGGAGACGACGACGCGCTCGCCCGGCTCGAGCCCGTCCCGTACGACGTAACCGCCGTCGACAAGCGGACCCAGCCGGACCGGTTTCTGCCGCGCCACGTAACCCTCGCCATCCCCTTGTTCAACGGTGAAAACGAAATACTGCCCGCTGACGCGCGAGATGGCCGTCACCGGAACGACGATTCCAGGATCCGACCTCCAGACGATCCGCGCCCGCACGTATTGCAACACGCGGACGCCCTGGGGGACGTTTACGAGGCGACTCTTGACCAGGACCGATTGGGTCGAATCGTCAGCCCGCGGCGCGATGAAAGTGATCTGATTCCGTGCGGAAACGCTTCCCGTCGAATCGATCAATTCAACGGGTAATCCGATACGAAGGTGCGGAGCCTGCTCGATGGGAACCGCGATGTAGGCTTCCATGCTTTCGGCCTCATCGATGGTCGTGACAACTGTGTCGCGAGTCACCCGGTCGCCCTGGCGGATCTCCAGGTCTCCGAGAATTCCTCCAGCCGGAGCCGTCAGCCGGTAATATTCCAGTTCCACGCGGGTTTCCCTGACCTGAGATTCGATATTCCTGAGTTGCGCTTCCGACGTATCGCGCGCCGTTTCGGCAACCTCCAGATCCTGCCGGCTTACGACCCCTTCTTCATACAGCGACCGCATGCGCTCGAACTGCTGGCGGGCAAAGGCCACATCCGCTTCTCGGGCAGCTTTCAGTGATTCCAGGCTCTCGACCATCGCCTCCTGTCTTTCGGGGTCGATCTGCAGCAACGGCTGGCCAGCTTCGACTCGCTCTCCCGACTGGACGAAAATGCGGCGCACGATCCCTTCCGCCTGAGGTTGAACGGTCGTCGATTGCAGCGAACGGATGGTGGCTATGAATTCCGTGGACTCCGCAATCGGCTTCAGCTCGATCGGAACAATTCCCACGGCGACGGGCGGAGGCGCGGATCCGCCTTCGAATGCTCCGTCAACCGGCGGCGCAGTCGCGTCGCTGCAGCCGGCAAGGCCAAGCGCAGCTGAAAAAAAATATGAAATCCAACGGTTCGACATT
>DATKAT010000214.1:0-4102 GCA_035514675.1 Acidobacteriota bacterium
ATGCGCATCCGGATGCGAAAAATAGAATCCGCTGACGGAGGCGGCAGGCGTCATGGCGAAGCTCTCGGTCAGGCGGACGCCAATGCAGGAGGGGGCGTCCAGAAGTTGAAACAGGGCTTCCTTCTCCGTGTGGTCCGGGCAAGCTGGATATCCGGGCGCCGGGCGAATGCCTCTGTAGCGTTCCCGGATCAGTTCCTGGTTGTCCAGGCTTTCATCGGGGGAATATCCCCAGAATTCTTTGCGAACGCGCTGGTGGATGCGCTCGGCCAGCGCTTCCGCCAACCGGTCGGCAAGGGCCTTTGCCAGAATGGCGCTGTAATCATCATGGTCCCGTTCGAACTGCTGAACCAGTTTGTCCAGTCCAATCCCCGCGGTCACGGCGAACATCCCCAGGTAATCGGCCAGACCGGATTCCTTGGGGGCGATGAAGTCGGACAGACAACGGTGCGGACTGCCGCCCCTCTTTTCGGACTGCTGACGCAGAAAATGAAATCGCCTCAACGGCTCATTCCGGTCTTCGCCTCGATACACCTCCACATCATCAAAATCCACCTGGTTTACCGGGAAAATGGCCAATGCGGCGGAAGCTCGCAGAAGCTTCTCTGAAACGACGCGCTGCAACAGCCGTCGCGCATCATTGTAGAGCTTGCGCGCTTCCTCTCCCTGGCGATCGTCTTTGAGGATCGCCGGGTACCGGCCGCTCAACTCCCAAGTCTTGAAAAATGGAGTCCAGTCGATCAAACAGCACAATTCCTGCAAAGGATAGTCCTCGAAGACGATCGGTCCCAGGCGAGCGGGAACCGGCGGACGGTAGCCCTTCCAGTCGATTCGAACGCGATTCTCGCGAGCCTGGTCCAAGGTGGAACCAGTCGACTTCCGTTTGCGATTTGCCTGCCGCCGTCGAACCTCCTCATACTCCCGCCTGGTCTCCCGGACAAAACCATCCTTCAAACTGTCGCTCAGAAGGGAGGAGACGACGCTTACACTTCGAGAGGCGTCCAACACGTAAACCGTCGGGCCTGAATAACAGGGAGCGATCTTAACAGCGGTGTGGGCAAGCGACGTGGTCGCCCCGCCGATCAGCAACGGCAGCTCCAAGCCCTGCCTTTCCATCTCAGTTGCGACGTGACACATTTCCTCCAGCGACGGGGTGATCAGCCCGCTGAGGCCTATGGCGGACGCCGCTTCTTTACGGGCGGTTTCCAGGATCTTTGCGGCTGGGGTCATGACGCCCAGATCGATGACCTCATAATTGTTGCACTGCAGCACGACGCCCACGATGTTTTTCCCAATGTCGTGGACGTCTCCCTTGACGGTAGCCAACAGGATCTTGCCTTTCGGACGGCGGTCGTTACGCCTTTCCTTTTCCTTTTCAATAAAGGGGATCAAGTAGGCCACTGCCTTCTTCATGACGCGAGCGCTCTTGACGACTTGGGGCAGAAACATCTTTCCAGACCCGAACAGGTCTCCGACAACGTTCATGCCATCCATCAAGGGGCCTTCTATGACTTCGATGGGGCGATCAAACTGCCGGCGGGCTTCTTCGGCATCCGCCTCAACGAAGTCCGCAATTCCCTTGACCAAGGCATGGACGAGCCGCTCGCGAACTGGCTCTTCGCGCCAGGAGTCCCGCTCCTTGGCCACGGCGCGGTCCTCGGAAAACTCATCGGCGACTTCCAGAAGCCGCTCCGTCGCGTCGGGACGGCGGTTCAGGATCACGTCCTCCGCTCTTTCCTTCAGAGGTTCAGGAATTTCCCCGTACACCTCGAGCTGTCCCGCATTGACGATGGCCATATCGAGTCCGGAACGGATGGCATGATAAAGAAACACCGAATGCATGGCCTCCCGGATCCGATCGTTTCCACGGAATGAAAAAGAGATGTTGCTGACCCCGCCGCTGATGCGGGCATGGGGCAGGGACTCCTTGATCTCCCTGGCAGCCTCCTTGAACTCCACGGCGTAATTGTTATGCTCGGAAATCCCGGTGGCGACGGCAAAGATGTTGGGGTCGAAGATGATATCTTCGGGAGGAAACCCAATTTTCTCTGTCAGCAGGCGGTAGGCACGGGTGCAGATCGCCACTCTCCGTTCGCGGCCCTCGGCTTGGCCCTGCTCGTCAAACGCCATGACGATCACCGCGGCGCCATAGCGGCGGGCCAATCGGGCCTGGCGAAGAAATTCCGCTTCGCCCTCCTTCAGACTGATCGAATTGACCACCGACTTTCCCTGCACGCATTGCAGCCCCTTTTCGATCACCGTCCATTTGGAGGAATCGACTACGATGGGGACCCGACTGATGTCGGGTTCGGCTGCAATCAGGCGTAGAAAATTCTGCATGGCCTTTTCGGAGTCAAGCAGAGCCTCGTCCATGTTGACGTCGATCATTTGAGCGCCGTTGTCCACCTGCTCCCTGGCCACTTCCAGCGCCTGCTCGAAGTCCTCGTTTAGAATCAGTTTGGCGAACCTGCGCGACCCCGTCACGTTGGTCCGCTCTCCGATGTTGACGAAAAGCGAATCGTCTCCGATATTGAGAGGCTCAAGGCCGGAAAGTCGTAGTTTTCTGGGGATTTCCGGGATGCTGCGCGGGGGAATTCCCGAAATCGCATCCACAAGGGCGCGCACGTGCTCCGGGGTCGTGCCGCAGCAGCCGCCAACAATATTCAGAAAACCGCTCTCTGCAAACTCCTTCAGAAGCTCCGTCATCTCTTCGGGAGATTGGTCGTATTCGCCGAATTCGTTAGGTAGACCAGCGTTCGGATAGGCGCAAACGAAGGTGTCGGCGATTCGGGAGAGCTCCTCGACGTACGGTCGGAGATCGCGCGCGCCCAGCGCGCAGTTCAGACCCACCGCCAGTGGGCGGCCGTGCCGAATCGAATTCCAAAAGGCTTCGGTGGTCTGACCTGAAAGTGTTCGGCCGCTGGCATCGGTGATGGTCCCCGACAGGATCAGGGGAATTCTTCGACCCGTCTCCTCGGCGATCTGGTCGACGGCAAAAAGAGCCGCCTTGGCGTTCAGCGTGTCGAAGATCGTCTCCAGCAATAACAGGTCAACGCCTCCTTCCGCCAGTCCCCGGACCGCTTCGGCATAGAATGCGGCCAGTTCCTCAAAGGTCGTGCTCCGGAATCCGGGGCGGTTCACGTCGGGCGAAAGGCTGGCGGTGCGGTTGGTCGGACCGATGGCGCCGGCGACGAATCGTTGTCTGGAGGGATCCTTTGCATTGAAGTCATCGACCGCCTTTCGGGCGAGCCGCGCTCCTTCGAGGTTGAATTCGCGGGCCAGATCCGCCATCCCGTAGTCGGAAAGCGAGATCGATGTGGAGTTGAAAGTGTTCGTTTCGATCAGGTCGGCGCCGGCCTCCAGGTAACTGCGATGGATCGAAAGGATCAGCTCCGGTTGCGTCAGCGACAGGAGATCGTTGTTGCCCTTCAAATCGCATTCAAAATCCCGGAACCGCTCGCCGCGGAAATCCTCCTCCGCCAGTCGGTGCGACTGGATCATCGTTCCCATGGCGCCGTCCAGAAATAGAATTTTCCGTTGTAAGAGCTCGCGCAGCCTTTTCTCGACGTCTTTCATGAACGGGTTACTTCCTCGCAGTTGTGATAAACGGCTGAAAAGTATCGTGGGCTCGTTTGAAATGAGCGTCCGACTCGACTTTCCGAAAACCCGATTCTCTCATCCAAGCCTCGATCTGGACGGGATCGAATCCCAGCCATCCGTGCCCCAGTTCCGAAGTCACCCACTCCTCGTCGTGCGGAAAGAGCTCAATCAGCAGGATGCGCCCTTCTGGCGCCAGAATGCGGTGGGCCTCCGCGATGACTCCGACTGGCCGTCGAGCATAATGCAGCGACTGAGAAATCACGACCAGTTCGACGCACTCCGCTTCCAGCGGCACCTGGTGCATATCCTCCTCCAGGAACTCGATATTGGAAAAACCTCTTGCCGCTTCACGGGCCAGCTTCAAGAAGGCGGGGTTGGAGTCGACGGCAAAAACCCTGCGCGCCCAGCGAGCGATCTCGACCGTAAAGGCTCCGTCGCCGCATCCAAAGTCGGCCACCGTCAACCCTGGAAGCAGAAAGCGCAGCGCTCGACTCCATACAACCCA
>DATKAT010000215.1:0-8309 GCA_035514675.1 Acidobacteriota bacterium
CTGGCCTGCCTCTGGCGCACGCTCTTTCTGAGATTCCGATACCCGGCCTCAATCATCGGCAATTGCTCTCGCGCCGCTTCTTCTCCAGCCTGAATCATTTCTGGCGCGCGGCTGAACTGCAGCATGGAGAGATTCTCGAGACGGGGAAAGATGACGATATCGGCGGCTGATTCGATGCGAGCTTGCCCGATTTCATGCCCGGTCACGCGCATGCAACGGAACATGACGTCCAGAATGCTGAAGGGATATCTTCGGCTCACTTCCTGCGCCTCCAGTGGAACCATCGCATTGATGGCGAGAGCGAAGGCGGCCCCCATGTCACGCACGAGACGAACCGGAACCGGATTCATAATGCCCGCGTCGACCAGCAGCATCCCCTGACGCCGTACGGGAGGAAACAGTCCGGGAAGTGCGATGGAGGAGCGCAATGCATCGCTGACGCGCCCCTCTTTCAGCGTACACTCTCTGCCGGTCTGAATGTCGACGGCGTTTGCCCAGAAAGGGATCTCCAACTGGTTGATCGTGCGATCGGCGAAGTAGCCGTCAAAGGCGCTGGCCACGGCCCCCTCGCGAATCAGTTGAAAGCGCCACACGCGGGGCTCTATAAAGCGCAGCGTCCGCGTACGCCAGTAATCGGCGATCTCCCGGATTTGCGCGGCATTCCGCCCTGAGCAATATAAGCTTCCGACGACGCTTCCCATCGAGCAGCCCGCCACGACGTCAATCGACAGACCGGCTTCTTCCAGGACTGAGAGCACGCCGGCGTGAGCCCAGCCCCATGCGGCGCCCCCTCCCAGCGCCACCCCGACCTGCAGGTTTGCCACGTAACGGGCGATGGAATCGACGGTTCGCTGAAATCCCCGGCCGGGCGACCGATCCAACTGATAGCGTTCTTCTGCCTCCTTGACCTCGGAAATCAACTGCTCTCTGCCCGAAAGCGCCGGGAGGGTCGGACGGGATGCGTCCTGGACGATGAACTGACGAGGCTTTGAAAACTCCGGAAGCGGGTCGCCCGGACCCAGCAGCGCGCCGGAATAGTCTGCGAAGTCCGACGCCTGCTCCAGAATCCCGGAAGCCAGCGGGCCGGCGGGGTTCAAAATGATATTGACGAAGTGGGGCTTCCAACGGTCCAGGCTTTCGATCACTTCTTGTCGGGCGTTGGCCGGATCGCCGACTGGAATGGCGATCCGGTTCGCGCGGGCGCCGATTTCCGCGAGTTCTTCCGCCGCCTCCGTTCCGAGGTGAATCACCAGCGTTTCGTTTCCGGTCTGTTCCGCAAGCGATATGCCCAATGCCGCCGCAAAAGCGAATGGAGCCCCCCAATTGCGTCCGGAGGAGAGAACGACGGTGGGCGTTTCGGCAACCCGGCCGCCCCCTGTGACCGTGTCATGGAGCCTTTCGGCCAGAATCGTCGCCAATCCGCGCAAAATCGAGTCTCCCCGATCAGGCAGCCGGTGGAGGGCGTCCTTGGAAAGCGCGACTACGTCGGCGTCGATCACCACCTCCACATCGGCGGAGCAGGGGCGTCCGGTCAAAAAGGAGAGTTCTCCGAAAACCGCCGGCGGCTGCAGATAAGCCACCGTTTCTCTCGCGTCCTGGCGATTGACGCGCACCGCCAGGCGGCCTGAGCGAACCATATAAATCGACTGACTGGCCTCGCCCTGGTTGAGAATTCGATCCCCGGCTCGGAAGCTTTGCTCCCTCAGATGTGGGATCATCTGCCGGACGTCTTTCTTCTGAAGCTCTTCAAAGAAAGGAACCGATCCCAGGAAGGATTCCAGCCTCTCCACGATCTCTCCCCTTGCGCGGCGCCCCTGCCAACGATCCGGTCGCTCACAGCCGGTCGCCGTCGGGCCCCGCATTCGGAATCACAATTTGCAGCTCCGAGCTTTTTGCAGCTCGCCGCTAGTCGGGAGGCGTGCTGAAAAGAGTCGGACGCCTTTGGGGCGCGGGCTCTTCCAACTTCTTTAACGTCTCCAGCCGGCGGGAGTTGGCTTCCTCCAGAACTGATTTTTGCTCGACCATCAAGTCTTCCAGCGTCTCACCTGATCCGCTATCGAGCAGGATCTGCCCCAGCTTCAGGCGAGCCTGATCTCCAATGACCCCTCCCAGCGCCGCGGCTCTCGCAAAAAACCTACTGGCGCCATTGCGGTCTCCTCGGATCAAGTACGCTTCGGCCAGTCGAAACGCTGCGAACTGATGGTGGGGCGTCTGGTTCAGAGCCTGCTGAAAAAACCCCGTCGCCTTCTCCAGGCTGTTCCGGGATGCGGCTTCCTCTTCTTCGGTCGCGCGCGCCAAATGAACGCGACCGAGCGCATAGAGGGCCTCTCCCCTGAACGCAAACTGCTGAGTGGCCCATTCGATCGGCCTGACGCTTTCCGGCCGTTCAAGGGAATCCATCAGCCGCAGCGTTTCCAAGGCGCGGGCTTCCGCCAGGTCTTTTCGCCCCGTCTCCGAGTAAAGGAACGCCAGATGGGAAAGGATATCGGGCAGTTCTGACAGTTCCCCCGCCGCCTTTTCGCCATGATGCATAAACTTTTCGGGCTGATTCGTGTAGCGGAAAGCATTGGCCAGCGTGTAATGCACAAAGGGCGTCAAGCCGCTTTCAGGATGCCGCCGAAGAAACTCTTCTCCCAACTGAATCCGTCTGTCCACGTGCGATTCCTGCTGAAGGGCATTCCACGCAGCGGCTTCCGTCTCGCTTTGAGGCCGCCCCAGCACTCTGGCCGGTTGACTCGACTGCTCGCCCACGTCGGGCCGGACGTCGTCGGCTGAGCGGCCGACGATGGTCTCGCCCGCGACTCCTTCGGGCGCGGGACCCATCGGCGCGGCCCCGGCGCTCGACGCCCCTTCCAGTCCGTCCTCTTCCAACAGTCGTTCCAGCCTGAAGCGCGCCAGATCCGAAAAGATTCCGCTTGGAAACCTCTCCAGGTAGGCTTCAAAGTCCTGCCGAAAGGAACTGCCTTCGATCGACTTCCAGAACGTGATTTCGGCCGCTTCGGAGATAGCGGGCTGAGGCGCCTGAGTCATTTCCATGGGAGAGCCCCGGTCTGCGAGGAAAATAAACTCGCCCTCGCCGCTGCGACCCAACTGCGGATTCTGGCGGGCCTGCCAGTTCTGGAGCGCCGTCATCGCCACGTTCGGTTCCAGAAATGCGTAGAGCTCGCTGGAGGTCACTATGCCGTCGCCGTTGACGTCCGCCTGGCCGCTGAGGGCCTCCAGTAGAAAAAATGTGAACAATCCCTGTCCCCGCCATTCGTGCGCTTCCTGATCCGCCCTTCCAGCGGTCAGGGCCAGTCGGACAGGCCGCTCCGTAACATGCTTCAAGTAGTCATTCAGGGTGGTGGGGAGTCCCACGCTCCTTGTGCTCAGAGCCAGTCCCGAATAGCAGGCGTCCGCGACGAACATGACATGCTTGGAACGATACCCGGCGAACCACGCCTGCAGTTCGCGCATCGAAATGCCGGTCGCCACTCGGCGCTGATTATCACCCTCGACCGGCATCAGATAGCCCATTGCGGTCTCATCCCGTCCGACAGTCACGCCGTGCCCGGCGAAATAGACCAGAACGCGGTCGTTGCGCTCCAGCTTCAGAGGGAGCTGGTCCCCCAATACCTCTGCGATTCTCAGGCGGGTGGCTTCCTGATCGAGGAGCAACGTTACTTCAAAATGATGGTCTTCCCGCAGCGCTGCCGCCACTTTTTCAGCATCGCGGACCGCCCCCGG
The DNA here is from genome assembly GCA_035514675.1 of Acidobacteriota bacterium. Taxonomy (GTDB): domain Bacteria; phylum Acidobacteriota; class UBA6911; order RPQK01; family JAPXNP01; genus DATKAT01. The sequence goes on from DATKAT010000215.1 coordinate 3,727, forward strand.
CAATTCAGGCAGGCGATCATATTGAGAAATGCCGATCACCACCGCGTGCGACCGGTCGTACAACACGACTTCGCCGGAAAGTCCCTTGTAGCCTTCGGGCGGCGCCCTGAAGACGAGGGACCTCAAATCTTCGGATGCCGAGGCCAGGCTCAGAACGCTCACTGCGAGAGTCGACAATGCGATTTGGAAAACCCCGCGCTTCATAACCATTTTGCGTCTCAGAACGTGCTTTCAATGTACATGGCTCCGCCCTCCGCTTCAAGGTCGCAGACGGCAGGTCAAACGCCCCGCCGCCGTTCCGAGGTGGCTTCCGGCCGCAGAAAGAAGAGAACAGACCGAGGGGGCGTCATGGTCGGGTGCTTGTGATCAAGCTTTCTCGTCAGTGACGAGGGCGGGGCCCTGACGGAGACTCTTGCCGCAGGCCGTTAATCCGGATATTGGACACGGGTCCGTCGCGAGGCGCCGCTCTCCGGCGTCGGAGTAGGACCCTCGTGCAATATGCGGGTTAAGGGTCCAAGGAGACCGTTTGCACGCTTCCCTTCTCAATGACGAGCGCTGAGGCCCGCCCGCCCGGGTAATAGGACGAAAGCATTCCGGTGTCGGTCAGGAAAATCCTGCCGCCGAAACGCCCTTGGACGCCGTCCTCCAGCATGGGAGTGTGCCCCACGACCAGGCGACGAACCGAAAATGCGTCGAGGAGCCGATCGATCCGCGAGTCCACCTCTTCCCCTTCTTCGGGCCAGGTTGCGTAGCCTCGAAACCAGAGGGGACCGTCCGGGTGTCGAATCCACCAGTTGACCGAGGAAAGAAACGCCTCCAAGATCTGAATGTGCTGATTCTCGTCCGAATTCTCCGGCATCAGGCCGGAGAGCGCCTGTTGGGACCGGCTGCGCGCAAGCTCCAGCTCCCGGTGCACGGCCAGCTCCATCTCGCTGAGAGTGAAAAAGGGCAGGACGACCTGGTGACGCTCCAGATATCGACGGTACCGATCGAAGAGCCGCAGTTCCTGGGCGATTCTGCGATTGATCTCCTCCGGGCTGTAGGATGAAAGATCGGGGTGGACCCCTCCGTGAAGGAAAAGACTGTCCTCAACTCTGGCCACTGCCGGGAGCCGACGAAGCCACTTCCCGTATTCTCCCGAGCTGAAAGCCTCCATTCTTTCAATGAACCCTTCCGGATGCTCCTCCAGCCATGCTTGCCGCACGCCGTCCTGCGAATCGAGTATGGGATCGTTCCGACTGCTCGCCTGACGGTTGAGGTGCCTGAGGTATTGCTGCAGCGCCCTTTCCCGCTTTCTGGCGGAGCCCGAATTGGAGAAACTTTCAAATCCTTCGGCCGGAACGTAGCGAAAATCTCCGATGAGGTTCATGACCTCGTGGTTGCCCAGCAACACGATCACCCTCCCGCCAGCTTTTTCCGCCTGCTTCGGAAGATCGCGAAGAAGGTCCATCAAGGGGCGCTCTCCGGGGCCTCGGTCCAGGAAATCCCCGGTTTGCACGAGGATCGAATTCCCGCCGATCCAGCGTTGGCGCTCATCGATCAGCTCCAGTCTTTTCAAAAGCCCCGTAAACGAGTCGAAGGCCCCGTGAATGTCTCCGATCGCTACCACCCTGGGGGGAGGCTCGCCGGCTTGCACCAGTAGAGCGACGGGCCGACTAGTCAGGAGCGAAGCGGCGGCCAGAATTAGACACACTGCATGGAGCCAGTTCCTGAGTTTCACTTTCAGCAATCTCTCTCCGTCGAGAAGTTGAACGGTCCGCGCCGGCCGGTGCGCCCAGTTTCGGGCGGTTCAACGGATCGATTCCAATGCCATGCGCCCGTCCCGCACGAACCGAGGGGCTGTCCTGTCATCGCTCGGCTCCCGCGTCCGTCCCCAGTCGCTGAACCCTGCAGTTTCCCCGCGCCATTTGAAAATCCTCGCTTATTTAAGCAGATCCCGCCGGAATAGGTCGACCGCACCTGCCGCTTGTCTATCGCTCAAACAGGACGATTTCTTCACCCTTTTCCGAGATCATTCTTTCCAGATGCTGGACGATCTGCATCCGCCGAGCCAGCAGAGCGCTCAACTCCCGAGGGGACAAGGCGTCTTTGAGCTCCGATTCAATCCGTTCGTCCCCTACTTCCTTGAGCCTTTGAAACACGGCGCGATCGCACATGCGCAGCCGATCCAGGCTTCGGGCATCCTTTTCCCAACGAAATGCCCGCGTGTGATCGATCATCCAGAGCTTCCAGCTCGAATCCCAGAGAAGATTCCCCGCATTGCGGTCGTCATTTGCAATGAGGCTGTCAAAAAGGTAGATCGTCTGAAACTGGTGCGTCGGCCGAGCCGTCGGCGGCGTTTCGGGTTTCTTCCGAGTGTACTCCGATTGCATCATCGCATTTTCCACCCAGATCTGGAGAGTTCCCTTGCTGCGCCTGAAGGTCCTTTTAACCGTCGGAGGGACGGCGTCGATGCCCAGTATTCTGCTCAAGCGGTAGGCGGCTAGCTCAAAAATGCAGTCATCAGTGAAATTCATGTAAAAGCGTCCATCTTGCAGCCGCACGCGGTGCTTTCTCACTCGAACATCACGGAATGCCGCATGGGCCCGAACCCCGTCTTTCTCCAATAGTACCTTGCGGATTCCGTTGACCCCAACCCCCACCGAGGTGGAGGACACGATCCTGGCTTGCTGGAGAAACTCCAATACGGCTTCGTCGGTCTGGAAAGGGAGAGGTTCCCCATTGGAGTCCAGCCAGATGTCTGCAGATCCCGAGACCTGCGCTGGATCCGGAGCGCTGCCTGCATGGCTCAGTTGCGCGGACCATGTTGGCTGAATCAAAAGGTTGAACAGGAGCGCCATCCCGGAAAGCAAGGCGGATTGTCGATGAAACCGTTTCACTGTCGTCACTCTCCCTTTTTCACACTCGCCAGTTGAGCGATGCCGACTCACGGGCCGCCGGAAGCGGTTGCGCCAAGGCCCCGGAGGAACGCCCTTCTAGACCGTCTGCATTGCAATTTGCGGACCAACGATTCAAAGGTCTTCAGAGAATTCTTGTATCCACCTGCAAATAAGGACAAAAAGGGAAGGAAGGGGGCGCTTCGCCCGCTCGCGCTGAAGGGTCCGAGGACAAACGGATCGGATAGACGGCGTATCCTTTTGGATAGGAAGAAGACGGAAAACGGTATGAACGCCAGCAGCTCGCTCCGCCCGGACTTCCTCCTCTCTGATGTCTCCCGCCTCGTTCGCCTTGTCCGGCAGGAACCAGAGAAGCACGAAGGAGGCGACTGCGTTATACTGAGCGGAATTTGATCGGATCGAGGACATCGGGATGAACTCGCGTTTGACCGCTCTTTCCGGACCGACCAGTGGCGCGACCTGCGTCATCGAAACGGATATTTTTTCAATCGGGCGCGAGAGTTCCAATACACTGTGCGTTCCGGACGGGCTCGTTTCGCGGAGCCATTGCGTGATCGAGAACGGCGGTCAGGAACCTCTCTTGCGGGACCTGGGCAGCACAAACGGGACCTTTGTCAATGGATTGGCGATTCAGGAAAAGGCTCTTCGCCACGGGGACCGCATTTCCATTGGAAACTCGCTATTCCTGTTCATCCAGAGCGAAGAAGAGCCTCAGGCCTCCGGTCGCGTCGACATAGATTTGGCGGATAAGCCGCTTGAGGCCTTGCGGCGGCTTCGACAGGAAGACACAGTTTATCTGAATCCGGCCGCACAACGATTTCTGCACCTGCCGGCTGAAAGGCTCGCCCAGGACCTGCAGGCCCTCCTGAAGATCAGCCAGGCGGTTCAATCTATTCGTCGGGTGGATCCGCTGCTGCACGAGTTGCTGGGATTGATTATGGAAGCGATTCCAGCGGAAAGAGGCGCCATTTTATTGGGAGGGGATCCCGATTCTTTCAGTCATGTCTTCGGCTGGGATCGGCGGGAAGGGGTCAATCGGGCGATCTCCGTCAGTCGGACCGTTCTGCGGCAAGTGATGGAAAGCGGCTCGGCGCTGTTCTCGGACCGCATTGACGAAGACAGGTTGCTTCAACAATCCGCCAGCCTCGAGACCTCAAACGCCTCTTCGATTCTGTGCGTTCCTATTGAGCGCTTCCGCAAGAAGCTGGGCGTGATCTATCTCGAATCCAGCCATCCACACATGCCGTTTGATCAGCACCATTTGCATTTTCTGACCGCCGCAGCCGCCTCCGCCGCGGTGACTTTGGAGAACATTCAGAGCCTGGAAAGTCTGCAAAAGGAAAATGAGAGGCTCCAGAACGATTTGGAAGGCGCCTTTCAGATCGTCGGAAAGAGTCGGGCAATGAAGGCCGTGTTCGAAGTGATTTCCCGTGTGGCCACTGCCGACTCGACGGTCCTGATTCTAGGGGAGCCAGGAACCGGCAAGGAGCTGGCAGCTCGTGCCATCCATCAAAACAGTTCGCGCAAGGACAAGCCGTTTGTGGCCATCAATTGCGCTAATCTTGGCGGAGAGTTGCTGGAAAGCGAGCTCTTTGGACATGAAAAAGGGGCTTTCACCGGGGCCGTCCAGGAAAAGAAAGGCAAATTGGAGGTTGCAGATGGCGGAACGCTCCTACTCGATGAGGT
>DATKAT010000216.1:0-5558 GCA_035514675.1 Acidobacteriota bacterium
CCTGCCAGCAACACCAGCCACCAACTGAAGGCCCGTTCGGTCCGATCCATTGCGGCGGCGTGTATCGAATCCGGGCGCTGTTCCGGGCCTACGCGGCGGCTCTCGACGGCTGCCAGAAACTCCTGAGGAGGAATTCTGGACAAGATCGATTCACGCGAATCGGCGTTGACCGCCGCCCAGTCCGTCCCACGCTGCTGGCGGATTTCGTAGAATCCGGGCTGGGTTACGCGAAAAAAGGGCGCCCCTTCTTCATCCAGTCCGAAAACGCGTTGCCGATCGGGCGCCAGGACATCCCAGTCACGGGTCGCTCCGGGCGTCCGGTCCTGCTGGCTTCGGGTCAGCGCTACGGCGTCGCCCACTCGAAAAGCAGCCGGCCGGCGCTCCCATTGGGAGGCGTCCAGCACCAGCCGCTGCCAGAATGGAAGAAAGACGCCTCGCAATGGGAAATCGGTCCAGACCCGGTCTGCCGACGTAGCCAGGAGGAAGATCTTTCCGTTCCCGTAGCGCCCCTCAACCAGGGCGGGATCGCCGCCCGCAAAGCGGGCCGCCACAACGCTTTCAGGTTTAACGTCGACTCTCCAATATCCGAAAATCCGCACGTCGAACCACCCAGCCTTCTGCCTTTCCTGAAAAATGCTGAAGACCGGATGCTCCCATGCGATATCGGTCAGCGATGTAAAGGCGCGTGAGCCGGAGCGAACGTATTCGCGCTCCTTCAGCCGCGCCGGCAGGATCTCGTCCCATTCCGGATGATAAGCGCTCTCATCGACGCTTTCCCCCAGAACCACGATGACTCCTCCCCCCTGCTCCAGGTGTCGGATCGCATTGCGGGCGGCCGGCGGCCGGCGCAAATTGTCCACCAGCAGCACTCTGGCGGCGTCCGAGGGGGAGCGGCTGGTTCGAAACGGCAGATTGCTTCCTGACGAGAGCGCGTTCTCCAGGTACGCACCCGAAACGGAGCGGCTCTCGGTCAGGATCTGGACCTCGAACGGCGCGCTGTTTTCGACCACAAAGTGGAAGACGTCGTCCCCTGGCAAGTCTCCGCCGTCCGCCAGTTCAAATCTTCCACGATGGATCCCCTCGTCGATTTCGAAAGGAGCGAAGGTCACCGTCGACGCCCCGTCTTCTCCCAGCGCGAAACTCTGGCGGTCGATGGGAGTCCCTTCCAGAAACAGCTGCACCGCTCCCTGCAGTCCCGCCCGCGCGGGACTGGAGGCGATGCGAACCGATGCGGGCTGAACCGTTTTTCCATCGAAAAGGTGCCGGTCCATGCGGGCTTCCTCGATAAAGACATTCTGCAGATCCGCTCCGACATCGACTGCCTCAAATTGGATGTTCTCCGGAAACTTCAAATCCTGAAGGCTCTCCAAACCCGAGCTCTGCAGATCGGCTATCAAGACGATCTTCCGGAGGGGCCGATTTCGATCCCGCAATCGTTCAACCGCCGCGATCAGGGACCGCCCATAATCCGTTCCCTCCCAGCCCGGCTCCAGCCCGGACAGCTCGCCCGCCAGCCGCTGCTTCCCCTCGTCGAAGTCGGAAACCAGCCGGGACGACTCGCCAAACAAGATCAACGCCGCTTCATCATCCGCCTGCAGCGCCGAGACCTGTTTCCTCGCGGCGTCGATCGCCCGCGCCCAAACGCCCTCCGCCCTCATGCTCAATGAATCGTCCAGCAGAATCACGACCGCACGCGAGCCCGACGCCTGGAACGCTCCCAGCCAGCTCTGATCCAATACGGGGCGAGCGAACGCCAGAACCAGCAGTAGAATCCCCAGACACCGCATCGCCAGCAGGAGCAGGCTTCTGAGGCGCCGACGGCGCACCTCCTGAACGGGAATCCTTTGCAGAAACATCAGCGAAGCGAAGGGGATCGGATTTCGGGTCTCCCGTCGCGTCAGATGCAGCACGACTGGAACCGCCAGTAGAGCTGTCGCCGCTAGAAATAACGGGGTTAGAAATTGCATCGATTTCGTTCTGCGTTCTTCGTTCCGCGTTCTGCGTTATTCCTTTCGAGCGCCGTCATTTCAGTTTTTTCAATCGCACTCTCCTTCCATAGGCCGCTTCGCAAACTGAGCTGCGGGACCGCCGGGTGTCGGAGCGACGGGCCCTGGGGGCACGTTGATGCGAAGGGGCGAGTTTGCGGGCGCTTGGTGGGTTCATAAGAGGTTCTCCCCAGATCGACGCGTCCGAAGCGGCCGCGTCGCTCCGACAATCGCGCCTCGCCGGCCATCCGGAGGCATGGGCGACGCTGTTTATTCCGCGTACCGCGTTCCGCGTTCTTCGTTTTGAGGACTTTCATTTTGAATCGCCCCTTCAAATTCTTCTCCCCCGGGTCGTCAGGTATCGATTGAGGGCAAGATCGAGCGGCTTCTCCGTGCTGAGGAGCTGGTAATCGATCCGAACGTTTTGACATTCCTTTTTCAGGGTTCGAATGTGACCGTCCAATTCCTGCAGATAAGCCTGTCTGGACTGCTCCGAGGAAAATGGGATCTGCTCTCCGGTCTCCAGATCCTGCAGGGTCGCGATTCCGTCAAAGGGCAGTTCGATCTCCATGGGGTCAAGCAGATGGAACAGGATCAGGTCGTTGCCCCGGTGGTGAAAAAAGCGGAGCGCCTTGGCCAGCGAATCGGCATCGTGATACAAGTCGCTGATCAAGACCACCACGCTCCTTTTTCGAATCAATCGGGCCAGCGAATCCAAAACGGCTTCCAGATTGGTTTCTCCGGAAGGGTTCATGGCCTCGAGATGGTGCAGGCTGGCGTTGAACTGTCCAGGGCGATTGGAGGGGGGGAGATATTTGCGAATTTCGGAATCGAACGAGATCAGCGAGACGGCGTCCCCCTGGCGGGTGGCCAGATGGCATAAAGAAGCCGCAAGAAATCGGGCGTAGTCCAGTTTGCTCAATTGCTGACTGGCGAAGCCCATGCTGGCGCTGGCGTCTACCAGGATGAAAATCCGCGTGTTGGTGTCTCCCTCGAACTTCTTGACGTAGAAGCGGTCGCTTCGCGCAAAGACTTTCCAGTCGACGCGCCGGATGTCGTCCCCCGCCGTGTACTCCCGATATTCGGAGAATTCCAGGCTGAAGCCGTGGAAAGGGGAGCGGTGGAGGCCGGCGATGAATCCTTCGACGACCGCCTTGGCCACCAGACTGAGGGATTTCAGTCCGGCCAAAGCCTTGGGGTCGATAAATCGGTTGGAAGCAGGAGTCTGCATGATTCAGTTGAGCCCTGACTTGGGTTCCTGCACCGTGTCGAGCAATTTGTCGATGACGGCGTCCGCATCCACGTTTTCGGATTCGGCATGGAAGTTGGTCAGAATTCTGTGCCGCATGACCGGTTTTGCGAGAGCGCGAATGTCGTCGCAGGAGACATTGAATCGCTCCTTCATCAAGGCGCGCACCTTTCCGCCCAGCACCAGGTATTGGGACGCCCTGAGGCTGGCTCCGTAATTGACCCACTCATTGACGAAAGAGGGGCTGTCGGAGTTCCCGGGCCGACTGGCCCGCACGAGCCGCACCGCATAGCGCACGACTTCGTCGCTGGCCGGAATCTGCCTGACCAACTGTTGGAACCGCAGGATTTCCTCTCCCGAGACCACCTGATCGACAGGCGCCGATTCTCCGCCCGTGGTCAGATTGACGACTTCGACTTCCTCGATCTCGCCAAGGTAGTCGATGACGATGTTCAGCATGAACCGATCGAGCTGCGCCTCTGGAAGCGGATAAGTCCCCTCCAGTTCGATCGGATTCTGAGTGGCCAGAACGAAAAAGGGCGGCGTCAGAGACAGGGTCTTGCCGCCGACGGTCACCCGCTTCTCCTCCATCGCCTCCAGAAGCGCCGCCTGGGTTTTCGGCGGCGTCCGGTTGATTTCGTCGGCCAGCACGATATTGGAAAAAATCGGCCCCGGGATGAACTCCAGTTGACGCTTCCCGGTGGCCCGGTCTTCCTCGATGATCTCGGTCCCCGTGATGTCGGCCGGCATCAGATCCGGGGTAAACTGAATCCTGCGAAAAGTGAGCCCCAAGGTATCGGCGATCGTCCTGACCAGCAGCGTCTTGGCCATGCCGGGCAGTCCGGTGATCAGAGAGTGACCGCCGGCGTACAGGGAAATCAGCACTTGTTCGATGACCATGTCTTGCCCAACGATCTTTTTCCGAAGCTGTCCGCCGATTTTTCGCTGCGATTCCAGCAGCGCTTCAATCTGTTCCGTCAGGCTCTCGTCTTTCCGTTCAATGGGTTGCTGCATGCTCAATGTTCCTCGGGCTCAGTGGGTCATTGCGTAGATGACGTAGTTAATTCCGAAGCGATAGGCCTCGTTGGTGAGGTTAATCGGCCAGATGCTTGTGTGCGACCACTCCCAGTAGTCTCCAATGTCGTTGTTGAAGTTGGCGATCGCCTGAAGGCGGCCGGTCTCATCGGACAGCCCGTAAAAAGTCGGCGCTCCCGGAACCGGGTACGGCGTCGTCATTTCCAGCGATTCGATGGCGAAGAAACACTGGAAGACGGGATGGTCCACGGACAGAGCCTCCCATTGCCGATCGTCAAAAACCATGCGCGTGCAACGGGTGAAATTCTGCCATTCTCCGGGATCGTCCCGGAAGTCGTCGAAGATGACGAATCCGCCTCGGCGAAAGTACTCTCGGAGGTTCTCGGCCTCCCTCTCGGTGCAATTCCAGTATCCCGGCTCGCTCATGTAAAGAAGGGGGTACCGCATGATTTCGGGGTCGTCCAGATCGAGGATTCGATAGGCGTCCGGCAGGGCTCTGACGGTCGTCAACTCGGCGAGGATCTTGAGAAAATTCTGTTCCGCCTGGGGGTAGTCATGCGCCCACGGCGGCGGTCCGCCCCACATCCGTCCCCAGGATCCCATGTAACCGTTGTAGCGGATTCTGATGAAAGTGAAGTCCGAGTCTTCTTGAACCGCAGGCCGATCCTCATCGAGGCTGAAACCCAGAAGGCCGGCCAGCGGAAGGAAAGCCGCGGCCAGAATGAATCGAACGGTTCCTTTTTTCATTGTCGGACAATCTCCAGCAGGAGCGCCTGCGCGTCGCTGAATCGAGGCGCGATTTCCAGAGCCAACAGGACCTGCCGCCGCGCCGCTTCCCGGTCTCCGTTCCGCATCAGAGCCTGCGCCAGGTCGAAACGGGCGGTCGCCTCATCCACAGGCTGCATGGCCAGGCGGACTTGAAACTCGACTACGGCCTCCTGCGGCCGATCCAACTCCAACAGGAGCCTTCCCAGAAGTTGATGCGCCTTTTCGCTGAATGGATCGGAGAACATGGAATGTTTCAATACTTCAACCGCTTCTTCCCGCCTGTCGCGCTCGGCCAGCATACGCGCCAGCTCCTCCGCCCTTTCCGAACTTTTCGGCGAACGCTTCCACCAGCTCTCCAGGGCGGCCACAAGGTTGTCGGGACGATCGAGCCGCCGATAGACGTCGGCCAGCAGCTCGTAGGGGCTGCCCTGTCCGGCAGCGTAGGGAAACAGTTCGATCGCCCTTTCCAGCGGCCGAATCGCCTCCTCCAGAGCTTCCTGCCGAATCAGCTCGCGAGCCCT
>DATKAT010000217.1:0-3845 GCA_035514675.1 Acidobacteriota bacterium
AGGGTTGCGGGCGGCGCAGGCCCGTCTCGGTCGTTGCGGCTCCTTGACGATGCATCAGCATCGCCTGCGTCGCCGCGCCTACGATTCGGACCAGCGGCGCCCGCAACACGACGGACCAGGACTTCGATCACGGGCTGCATAAAGCGGCAACGCAGCAGACACGCCGCTATCCGGCGTCGCAGCAGGAGGGGTTTGAGAAATGCGGGCTAGAATCTGGCATGTCGCCTTCCTCCGCCTCCTTCTTCCAACTTTCGCTAGAATGGTGTCACCATGAGAATCCTTCGCACCTTGAAGCTGACCATCCTTTTTACCTTGCCGGCGCTTTTGATTTACTTCTCGGGTGCGGCCGCTCATCGGGAAGATGCCAGGACCAGACAGCTCTTGGAATTGAATAATCGAGGGGTGGCGCTGATGGATCAGTTCCAGTTTGGCGACGCGGCCTCCGTTTTCAAAAGGATGGTCGAACTGGACCCGTCCGTTCCAACCGGCTGGGTCAATCTCGGGATCGCGCAGTTTTACGATCGTCTCTACGATGAGGCGGAGGAATCTCTGAAGCGAGGTCTGGAGCGCGAGCCTGAGAACCTGTGCGCCCACTATGTTCTGGGACTGCTTTACCAGACTCTGGACCGCGTGGAGGAGGCCGTCGAAGCCTTCCGATTCGTCAACCGGGAGGATCCGCAGGATCCTGCAACCAATTACTTTCTGGGACGGCTCCAGATGCGCACGCGAGACTACGAGGGAGCGGTCGGTTACTTCAGGAAGGTGATCGAGAGGGAGCCCTATAATGCCTCGGCGCATTACAACCTGGCCATGGCGCTAAGTCGGTACGGCCGGGCAGAGGAAGGACGGCAGGCGATGGAACAGTTCCAACGCCTGCAGGATCTGTTTGGAAGCGCGGCGGTCGGGCTGCAGTACCTGGAGCAGGGCGATTATGCGGCAGCTATCGACCGCATTCCGGACCGCTTTCTTCCCGCCCCGCCGCCTCGGCCCGAACGAATCGAAGTGGTCTTTCGCGAGGCGTCAGCCGAGGCGGGCCTTCGCTTCCAGCATGCCGGCCCGGGCACGACTCCGCTTCGGGTGACGACGAAAGGGGAGCTGGAAGAACGGATCGTTCCGTACGTCGGTTCGGGAGTGGCGGCCTTCGATTTCGACGGCGACGGAGCCATCGATCTGTTTCTTCCCAACGCGGGCCCAGGCGCGACTCCTGGCGCGCTGTTTCGAAATCGGGGCGACGGGACGTTTGAAGACGTCACCGCTGATTCGGGTATCGCCTATTCCGGCAATACGATGCAGGCCGTGTGGGGGGATTTCGACGGCGACGGGCGCCCGGACCTGTACCTGATCAATTACGGTCCGAACGTACTTTACCGGAATCTTGGCGACGGGCGTTTTGAGGACGTCACCGAGCGGACCGGCACGGGAGATCCATCCTGGGGGGTCACCGGCGGTTTCGTCGATCTGGATCATGATGGCGATCTGGACCTGGTCATTGGAAACTTCATAAACGCAAACGATTTTCCGGAGGGCGGCGGCGCCTTTCCGGAAAGCTTCACCGGCGCGGCCAATGTCGTGTACCGAAACAATGCGAACGGTTCCTTTACGGACATCTCTCGCAGTTCGCGACTGGCCGGTGGAAGCGCAAGAACCACGGCCATCGTGGCCTCGGACTTCGACAATTCCCGCGACATCGATCTGTACGTCGTCAATTACCTGGGGCCCAATCAGCTGTACAGCAATCTGCGGGACGGCACCTTTGAAAACGTGGCGCCAAGGGCCGGAATCGGCGGGGCCGGCACCGGAGTCGGCGTTGGAATCGGGGATCATCGCGGCAGCGGCTTTCTGGATGTGGCCCTCCCCTCGATGATTCCGGGACGCAGCGCCCTGTTGAAGAATCTCGGAAACTTCAACTTTCAGTCCGCCGGCCTCTTTGGAAACGAGGGCGTGCCGGCGGATTTCTCGGCCCACCAGATCCATTTTTTTGATTACAACAACGATGGAAACCTGGACATCCTGGTGGTTTCAGCCCCCCTCTTTGCTCCCGAAGGAGGCCTGACCCGTCGCCAGAATTTTCTACTGCTGGAAAACCGCAACGGCCGGTTCGTCGACGTCACTTCCGAAACCGGACTGGATCAGATTCAGGGCAAGCCAATCCGAGGCGTGGCCATCGCCGATCTGAACGGCAACGGCGCGCTGGATATCGTGGCTTCCGTCAACGGCGACGCTCCCCTGCTGCTCAGGAACCACGGCGCGGAAAAGAACCACTGGATCGCCGTCCGGCCTGAGGGCGTCAACAGCAATACGCTGGGTTATGGCGTCAAGGCCGAAATCCAGGCCGGACGCCTGTGGCAGAAGCAGGAGCTATACGGCTTTCACGGATTCCTCGGACAGTCGTCGCCGGTGCTGCATTTCGGTTTGGGCCAGCGGGACAGCGTCGACGTGGTTCGCCTGTTGTGGCCCAACGGCGTCCTGCAGTCGGAAATCGATCGACCGGTCAACCGCGTCGTAACCATCTCGGAACTCGACAGAAAGGGTACCAGCTGTCCCCTTCTCTACGTGTGGAATGGCGAGACCTTTCAGTTTCAGACCGACTTTCTGGGCGGATCGGCCTACGGCTACCAGGTGGCTCCAGGGCAGTTCAACTATCCGGATCGCGACGAATACATCAAGCTGAACCGCGAAGACGTGGCGCTGCGGAACGGACGAGTCGTCGTGACGTTCAACAACCAGCTCGAAGAAGTCATTTTCTACGATCGCACCGAACTGGTGGCGGTCGATCACCCGGCCGATTACGAGATCTACCCGGATGAAAAGCTCCTGCCGGGACCGCCGTACCAGCCTTTTCGGATTCTAACCGCCTCCAACCCCCGCCCCCCTGCGGCAGCGTGGAATCAGCAGGGGCGGTCGGTGCTGCATGAGATCGGCCGAATCGACCGGATTTATCCGGACCTGTTCCGGAAACTCCCTTTCAAAGGGTATGCCGAACCCCACGAGCTGATCCTGGATCTGGGCGATGCGTCCGACGAACGAACGATTCTTCTGATGCATTCGTGGATCGACTATGCCGACAGCACCAGCAACGTTGCCGCCGCGCAGGCGGGCCACGTGCTGATCCCGCCCTTTCTGCAGGTTCGCGATCAGAATGGGGACTGGGTGACCGTCATCGAGAGGATGGGCTTTCCAGCAGGCCTGCCCAAAACGATGACCGTCGACCTTTCCGGCAAATTCCTCTCCTCCTCTCGAGACGTCCGCATCGTCACTAGCATGCGCATCTCCTGGGACCAGATCCTGGTGGAAAGCGGGCCGGCGCGCGACGACTTTCGACTTCATCGCGTTCCAGTCGAAAGGGCGGAGCTTCGGTTTCACGGTTTCCCGAAAATTCACATGCCGGACGGACGGGAACCGCGCGAGTATATCTGGGAGGAGGCCGCGTCGGAACCGCCATGGAAGGTGCACGTCGGGGCCTACACTCGTTTCGGAGACGTCACGCCGTTGCTGCGGGAAAGCAACGACCAGTTCGTCGTCACACGTTCGGGCGACGAAGTGGAAATCGCCTACGACGTGAGCGGCCTTCCGCCGCTGCCGGAGGGATGGGTGCGGGATTACCTGGTGTACGTCGAGGGCTACGGAAAAGACATGGATCCAAATTCAGCGGCCCCGCACTTCCTGGGGCCGCTTCCGTTCAGCGAAATGACCTCGTTCCCTTACGGTCCGGACGAGCGCTACCCAGACACCGAGGAACACCGCCGCTACCTCGAACAGTGGAATACCCGCTTCTTTCATCAGGCCGTGCCTGACCTCAGACCGAGACCGCAAAAAGACTACGCTGACAAATAAAAGCGCCGCAG
>DATKAT010000218.1:0-6800 GCA_035514675.1 Acidobacteriota bacterium
CGGATTTGATCCGACTGCGGCGAGTCTTTTCCCGCAGCCGCCTTTCTTTTGCGGCTTTGGAGGCTCGCGTCGGTTTGCGGGGCCGCGTCGTCTTGAGCGCGGAGCGGATCAACGGGCCGAACCGCTCGATGGCCTCTTTCCTATTGGCCGCCTGACTTCGGTGCTTCTGGGTGACAAGCCTCAAAATTCCCCGCTTGTCGATCCTCGTGGCCAGCCTTTCCTTCAGAAGATCCTTTTCCTCGCCGCTCAGGCTTGGAGAATTTCCGATATCGAAGCGCAGAGTGACCCTGGTGCTGGTCTTGTTTACGTGCTGACCTCCCGGCCCGCTGCTTCTGGAAAACGTAAACGACAGCTCCGTCTCAGGAATCGCAAATTCGCGATCAGCGTCTTGAGTCATAGGTTCATATTAGCCCGGATCTTGCACGCGGGTCCGTCGCCGCATGGTCGCAAGACCGGCAGTCATTAGCCCAGTCACGTGAGGGCCGGGATGAGGCCGCCCTCAGAATTTGTAGCGCCCGTCACGGGGCGCAAGCCCCAGAAGCTCGCAACGCGGGCGACGCAATCTCGCCGCAAACGAATCGCACCCGGAAACCGATGCCTCCGGCTGAACGCGCCAGCGCAATCGTCAGAGCGACGCGGCTGCTTCGGACGCGTTGATGTGTGGCATTCCGCCCGACTTGTTCCCAAGAAGCGCTCGCTGATCTCAGCCCGTCAACGGGCCCCGAAACGGGTCCCGTCGCTCCGACATCCGGCGCTTCCGCAATTTCAGCGGCAGGAACGAGCTTCATTAGCACCCCGTAGGTTCGGGCACATGGGTGACACTTTAGTCCGGGCACATGGGTGACACTTTTTGAGATTTTAGTCGGTGTTGGCGATCGGAACAAAGATTTTGAATGCGGCGCTGTTTCGGAGCGAGCCGTAGGCGAGCGAAGAAACAGCGCCGCATTCGCCGTCACCCGTTCACCCTCCCGTGGCGATCGTCCAGGCGCCCGATCCGAAACGGTCCAAGATAAATCGACCAGATCCCATCGTCGACTTCCTCCGGGCCGACCTGTTCGGCCTCCAGCACGAGGCTGAGAAAGTAAGCCTGATTGCGCAACTTGATCCTTCCGGACGAGCTGACCTTGCGCACTTCGTAATGCCCCGGGTATTCAACAGCAGGCAGTCGGCTCGGATAGCTGCGCTCAGAGGGCTCGTACAGCTCCGACGGGGTCTTCCAGTCCAGCGCCTGATGCGGCCGCTCCTCGTTGTATTCCGCCAGAAACCGATCGAAGCTTTCCTGCTGGTTCCGCAGATTGGCGGCAGGGGGCCGCGCCGTCTGCTGCTTCAAGGTCCGGTGCATCCGTTCGTGCCGCCCGTTCTGTTCGGGTCGGCCCGGTTGAATCAGCAGCGGCTGAATCCCCAGCCGCATCCACCACACCGACAATCGGGACAGCCGGCTCAAGCCCGTGGCTGCAAACGGCGGGCCGTTGTCCGACAGCATGGCCTCCGGCAGCCCTTGCTCCCGAAAGATGCTTTCCAGCTTCCTGCGCACGCCCCGGCCGCAGGTCGAGCCCAGCGCCTCGCATCCGTGCAGCCGCCGGCTGAAATGATCCGCCACCGTCAAGGGGTAGCAATAGTCTCGATTCTGCATCCGAAACTCCCCCTTGAAATCGATCGTCATCACCTGGTTGGGCCGCTCCGTCTGCACGCCGTAAACCCGCCGCATCGCCTCCCTGGGCCGCCGTTTGCGCCGGGCCTGAATCAAGCTCCGCCGCTTCAGGATCTCGTGCGCTGTCGAGGCCGCCGGCCACCGCTCCGAATCATCCTTTCGCTGCAGCCACTGCAACAACGTCCGCGCTCCCCACCCAGGATGCTTCAGCCGCGCTTGCGCCAGCTTGTCTGCCACCTGCAGCCAAGTCTTGTGCGGTATCCGCTGCGGCGCACGACTCCGATCCTGCAGCCCTTCCACCCCTTGTTGACCAAATCGCTCCAGCCACTTGTAGGCCGTCTTGCGACTGATCCCGTATCGCCGGCATAGCTCGCCGATCGGAAAAAGTCCCTCCTTCGCCTGCATCACAAACCACATCCGTTCTTCCATGGGCGTCGTCTCCTTCCACGGCATATGCGTTTCCTCCCGCGCTTATGCTCGCTCAAAAAGTGTCACCCATGTGCCCGGACTATACCCCCAGCACCCCGCACCCAGCACTAAGCACCCAGCACCCAGCACTAAACAAGCGCTACGCGCCAAAATCAACCCCCTCCCGATCCTTTGCTATGATCTTGAGATATGGCGAACTACTGGCTGTTTAAGAGCGAGCCTTCCGCCTACTCGATCGACGATTTAAAGAAGGAGAAGCGGACTTGCTGGGACGGCATCCGCAATTACCAGGCTCGGAATCTGATCAGAGACGAAATCCGGAAAGGCGATCGGGTGCTCTTTTACCACAGCAGGGCTTCGCCTCCGGGCGTCGTCGGCCTGGCGCGAGTGGTTCGTGAAGCGTATCCGGACGATACGGCCTTCGACCGGAAGCATCCCCAGTTCGATCTGAAATCGAAGCGGGACGATCCCACCTGGTTGATGGTGGACATCGAATGGGAGGAGACGTTTCCGCGGGCCGTGTCGCTGGCTGAAATTCAGGCCGTGCCGCAACTGAAGGGCATGGTCCTGGTCAACAACAGTCGCCTTTCCGTTCAACCCGTTCAGAAGAAAGAGTTTGAGCGCATCCTGAAGATGGGGCGCTCGTAAGGTTTCGCATGGATCCGAAGAAGGGAGTTCCATCATGAGCACGGCAATGACGAGGTCCGACCGGACCCGGGCTATCCTGGAACGCCTACAGGTGCGTGAGGTGAATTCCGGCGCCTGCAGCGGAGCCGATCATTGGCACGAGGATCCGGCGGGAACCGAACTGATTTCTTACGATCCCACCACCGGGGAGACGTTGGGTCGCGTCATCCAGGCCACCGCATCGACCTACGATGCGCTGGTCAAGCGGGCCCACAAGCGGTTTCAAGAATGGCGGACGGTTCCTGCTCCAAAACGGGGACTGCTGATTCGAGATCTCAGCGACGCTCTCCGGGCCGTGCAGGAGCCGCTGGGCGAGTTGATCACGTTGGAGATGGGGAAGATCCGGGCCGAAGGGATCGGAGAGGTCCAGGAGATGATCGACATCTGCGATTTCGCGGTCGGACTCTCGCGGCAGCTTTACGGCAAAACGATGCATTCGGAACGATCCCGGCACCGCATGTACGAGCAATGGCATCCGCTCGGACCGATCGGCATCATCACCTCCTTCAATTTTCCGGCCGCGGTCTGGTCCTGGAATTCAGCCCTGGCAGCGGTCTGCGGCGACACCATGATCTGGAAGCCGTCTCCGGCGACCCCGCTGGTCGCCATCGCGATTCAGCACGTCGCCAACGAAGTGACGCGGGATCACGGGTTCGACGGGCTCTTCAACCTCGTGATCGGCGAGAATGAGGAAATAGGCGAAACAATGACGGCCGATCCGCGGCTCCCTCTGATCAGTTTCACCGGCTCCGTGCGGGTCGGTCGCAAGGTGGCGCAGACGGTCGCCTCCCGATTAGGTCGCTCGCTGCTGGAGCTAGGAGGAAACAACGGAATCATCGTCACCGCCGACGCCGATCTGGATCTGGTCGTCCGAGCCGTCTTGTTCGGCGCAGTCGGCACGGCCGGCCAGCGTTGCACCTCGACCCGAAGACTGTTCGTCCAGCAGAAAATCTTCGACCAGCTGGCCGAACGCCTGGTGGAAGCCTACCAACAGGTCCCGATCGGAGACCCCTTGGACGAGAAAACGCTGGTTGGACCGCTGGTCAACGACGCAGCGGTCGATCAGATGGAAAAGGCTCTGAAGCGAGCCGTCCAGGAAGGCGGTCGGATCCTGCAAGGCGGCGGACGTCTCGATCGACTCGGATCCCGCTTTGTGGAACCCGCGCTGGTCGTGATGCCCCGACAGACCCCGCTGGTGTGTGAGGAAACGTTCGCGCCCATCCTGTATCTGATCGGGTTTGAATCTCTGAATGAGGCCGTCGAACTGCATAACTCCGTCCCGCAGGGACTCTCCAGCGCAATCTTTACGGGCAGCCTCCAGGCCTCCGAACGGTTCCTTTCGGCCGCAGGCTCCGATTGCGGCATCGCCAACGTCAACATCGGCACCAGCGGCGCCGAAATCGGCGGAGCTTTCGGGGGGGAAAAAGATACCGGCGGAGGGCGGGAGTCGGGATCCGACTCGTGGAAGCAATACATGCGCCGCCAGACCAACACGATCAACTGGTCCGATGAACTGCCTCTGGCCCAGGGGATCGAGTTCGGGTAGCCCGTGCTGTGGGGCCGGCATCCTGCCGGCCAGTGCAGGTCGCCGGGATTCCAGTCCTTCTTTTCGCTCGAAGTCACGCTAGCAGCCCGCGTGGACTTTAACTACGGGCTGCGAGGCTCTTGCGCGAATCGCAATGCCGATGCAAAATGTCCCGAACAAAACAGGAGCCTGAATCGTAACTATCGGAGTGATGAATCCAATGAAACCCGCTTTCGGACTATTGACAAGTATTTGTCTCCTCATGGTTCCCGCGCTGGCCCAGATCGACGCGCGAATGCTGCGCCACCCGGACGTTTCCGCCACGCAGATCGCATTCGTCTACGCCGGCGACATCTGGCTGGTCCCCAAAGAAGGGGGCGTGGCGCATCGGCTGAGTTCGCCGCCGGGCGAAGAATCCTTTCCGCGTTTCTCCCCGGACGGAAAAACCCTGGCCTTTTCCGGCAACTACGATGGAAATCAAGATGTTTACGTCGTGCCTGCAACGGGTGGCGCCCCGGAGCGCGTGACTCACCACCCGATGCAAGATCGATTCCTCGACTGGTTTCCGGATGGAGAACACCTGCTTTTCGCGTCCCCGATGTACTCGGGCCGAAAGCGCTACTCAAAGCTATTCAAGACCGCCGTTCGAGGGGGGTTGCCCGAAGAGCTCCCTCTGGCTTACGGCGAATTCGGCGCCGTTTCTCCGGATGGCCGAACTCTCGCCTTTATGACAAAAAGCCGCCAATTCCGAACGTGGAAGCGCTATCGGGGAGGTTGGGCTTCCGATATCCATCTGTACGATTTCGCTTCGCAAACCCTTCGAAACCTGACCGACAACCCGGCGAACGACACCAGCCCCATGTGGCATGGCCGAAAGCTGTACTTTCTGTCGGACCGCTCCCCAAACCAGCGATACAACATCTGGGTCCATGACCTGGACGAGGAATCGGTCCGCCAGGTCACGCATTTCGAGGAATTCGACATCCACTTTCCCTCCATCGGCCCTTCCGAGATCGTCTTCGAAGCCGGCGGAAGACTCTACCTGCTGGATCTGGCAACCGAGGAGATCCGGGAAGTCAGAGTGGAAGTCGTTACGGACCTTTCCACGCTCAAACCGAGAATGGAAAACGTTTCCCGGCTGGTTTCCCACGCGGCCATCTCTCCGACCGGGAAGCGCGTTTTGTTTGAGGCCCGCGGCGACGTATTTTCGGTTCCCGCCGAGCATGGGCCGATCTTGCCGTTGACTCGAACTTCCGGTGTCGCCGAAAGGTTTCCGGAATGGTCTCCCGACGGCAAGCATGCAGCCTACTGGAGCGATGAAAGCGGCGAGTACGAACTCCATCTGCGCCCGACGGACGGTTCCGGAGAACCCAGGCAAGTGACTTCTCTGGGCGCCGGCTTTCGCTACCGGCCGTTCTGGTCTCCCGACAGCGGAAAGGTCGCGTTCATCGACGAGGCCATGAAAATCCGGCTTCTCGATATCGAATCCGAAGAGGTCTTTGAAATCGATCAGGCCCACCGCATGGCCCACTCCGCTCTCACGAATTTTGAGGTTGAATGGTCAGCGGACAGTCGCTGGATGGCGTATTCCAGGCCCGAGTCATCCCAGAACAATGCGATCTATCTCTACGACTCCCGAGAGCGCCAGCGCCACCAGGTTACGGCCGGGTATCATGGAGACTTCCTTCCCGTTTTCGATCCGGAAGGTCGATACCTGTTCCTGTTGACCAATCGCCACCACTCTCCCGCCTACAGCGACGTAGACAATTCCTGGATCTACGCCAATGCGACCCAGATCGCCGCCGTCACCCTGCGAAACGACGTCCCCTCGCTTCTGGAGCCTCGAAACGACGACGAAAAGAAGGAAGACGAGAAAGCCGACAAAGAAGAGGAAGAGAAGGACGAAGAGTCCAAAGAGGTCGACCAAGAGTCCGAATCGGAGGCCGGCGAACCTGAAGAGGAGAAAGAGAAAGACGTTGCGGCGGACCGTGAGCCCCCGAAGCCCGTGGAAATCGACCTGGAAGGGTTCGAGGGACGAATGGAGATCCTGCCGATGACCCCCGGCAACTACGGTCGCCTCGAAGCGGCGCCCGGCAAGTTGATCTTCCACCGACAGCCCCGCACCGGTTCCGTCCCGGATTCTAAGAGCGCGCTGCTGTTTTACGATTTCAAGGAACGGGAAGAAAAAACGATTCTGGAAGATGTGGACGCCTACCGGCTCTCCTTCGACGGCAAGAAAATCCTGGTCCGCAAAGAGCGGCGCTTTGCCATCGTCGATGCGGCGCCGAAACAGAAAATGGAGAAGACGCTGGCGGTTCAGGATCTGGAGTCGACCGTCGATCCTCGGGCAGAGTGGCGGCAGATCTTCCACGACGCCTGGAGGTTTCAGCGCGACTACTTCTACGATCCCGGCATGCACGGAGTCGATTGGGCGGAAATGAAGGGGCGGTACGGCCGGCTCCTCGACGACGCGGTGACCCGCTGGGATGTGAACTTCGTCCTCGGAGA